>CAZLBO010000038.1:0-1750 GCA_964557725.1 uncultured Bifidobacteriales bacterium
CTTAGGCTCTGGATTAATGATTTTAGCTGCTGTAATAGGGTGGGTAGGAGTCAATCAATTTGGAATTACTCGAGCTGTTTGGGCAGGAAGAATGCTACCTATTCTTATTGTAATGGCCGCATTTTTAGGTGCTGTTTTTATGCGAACCTTTTTTCACTTTAGAGGGCTTAGGTATATTGTTACAATCATTTTAATATTTGTGGCATTATTAGGAACTCAAATTTTACGCTCTCACGGTTTTTAGAATTTATGCAAGAGATTGAATCGAAGATGAAAGAACATCGTACTGTTGTTATAGGGATTAATCACTTGACGGCTTCGGTGAGCTTAAGGGATAAGGCATATTTTAACAATGAAGAAAAGGTCTCACTTTCTGAACAGTTAATTAAAGAAAGTATATGCTCAGAGGTGGTGATTGTTTCCACTTGTAATCGTTCGGAAATATATGGTGTTGTGGATCATGAGAATAAGCAAGAAGTTAGAGATTTGCTTGAGAAGAAGTGGGCCGACCTTAAAGATATTAGTGAGGATGAATTAAGAAAGCATAGTTACTTTTTTAACAGTCAAGAAGCTGTGACACATTTGTACAATGTAGTGAGTTCTCTTGATAGTTTGGTTGTTGGTGAAAATCAAATACTGGGACAGGTTAAAGAGGCTTATGAAGAAGCTGCAAAAAAGGATTTTGTAGATTTTTATTTTAATTATTTATTTCAAGCCTCTCTTCGAGTAGGAAAAAGAGTGAGAACCGAAACGAGCTTAAATGAGGGTGCCGTTAGCATTAGCTATGCTGCTGTGGAATTAGCTAAAAAGGTATTGGGAAAAAAGCTTGAAAAAAAGGTAGTGGGGGTAATTGGTTCTGGGGAGATGGGTGAGCTTACAGCTGCTAATTTTAGATCCGCAGGGGCAACTAAATTTGTGTTTTTTAATCGTTCTCTCAGCTCTGCAGAACGATTAGCTACGGAGTATCATGGGGAGAGCTATCCGTTACAGGCATTGAATGAAAAGCTTTATTTATGTGATATTGTAGTCTCAGCTACAGGAGCTTCAGAAACTATTTTACATAAGTCTCATGTTGAAAATGCACACAAAAAAAGAAATGGAGAAGTCCTTTTTCTTATAGATATTGCTGCCCCTAGCGATATGGATCAGGATATTGAGGATGTGTCAGATACTTTTTTATTTTCAATTGATGACTTAAAAAAAGTAGTGGGTGACAATGTAAGCTTGAGAAAAGAAGCCTCTAAAAATGCTAAAGAAATTGTGGATGCTGAAGTTGTAAAAGTAGAGAGTTGGTATAGGAACCTTCAATTAGTTCCTGTAATCAAAAAGATTCGCAAGAAGTATGATACGCTTTTAGAGGACGAATTAAAAAAGCACAAAGGTAACTTACCTGAGGATGTGGTTAAAGAAATTGAGCGTTCTTGTAAAAGCCTACTTAATAAATTTATGCATATTCCGATTAGTGGCCTTAAGGACTTAGGAGAAATGGGACAAGCCCAACAGGCTGCTCATTTTGCAAAAGTACTTTTTTCGTTGAAAGAGAACGAGGAAGAGTAAAACAGTTAATCATCTTAGATGGTTTTGAACAGTTGGCGTGAAGGGTAAAATAGAATAAAAAAACAGGACTACTAAAAAGAAGTCCTGTTTTTTTAAAAGTTTGTGAATTAGCTTATCTAGATTCAACCTTTTAGAATTGTACTGTCGCTAGGATTTTCTGACGGAATGCCAGTGCTGTCGCTAGGATTTTCTG
>CAZLBO010000038.1:1850-1941 GCA_964557725.1 uncultured Bifidobacteriales bacterium
GTACTGTCGCTAGGATTTTCTGACGGAATGCCAGTGCTGTCGCTAGGATTTTCTGACGGAATGCCAGTGCTGTCGCTAGGATT
Organism: uncultured Bifidobacteriales bacterium; assembly: GCA_964557725.1. Classification (GTDB taxonomy): domain Bacteria; phylum Fibrobacterota; class Fibrobacteria; order UBA11236; family JADFYW01; genus CAZLBO01. The sequence continues at coordinate 1,934 of CAZLBO010000038.1, forward strand.
TTCTGACG
>CAZLBO010000038.1:2041-3098 GCA_964557725.1 uncultured Bifidobacteriales bacterium
GAATGCCAGTACTGTCGCTAGGAATGGCTTTTCCAATACTCCCTAGAGAGGGTAATCCAGTACTATCTTTACCAGTACTGTCTAGAGTGGTATCGTTTATGGGTTTAGTCGTTCCTCCTTTGGGAATATAAATATCCTGTAAAGAATCAATTAATTTTTCGAGTACAATGGTGTGAATTAATGACTTATTGAAATAAAGTTCTAATGTATCCTTAGTAGCTGATTTTTTTTGTAAGCGGATTTCTTCTTTATATATCCTGAAGTACCCATTTGCATCAGAAGTGTCTGATATATTTTGAGTCGTAATGGTCGCAACTGCTCCGTTTAATGGATGATTATATTGATCAAAAATTCGTCCACTAACGTTGATGGTTACTTCTCCGCTTGAGCTACCTGCATTTTTATCTGATACAGGATTGTCTTTTAAACACCCCATTAGTGCGAATAGCATCATTAGACTTAGATAAAGAGCTATACTTTTCCTTTTTTTCTTCATATTTATTTTGCTCATTTTTTTCTCCTATTTAGTTTGTGGAAAGAGTTGTAAGTTAATTTGGTAAACCATTTCAGCAGGGTCTGTGTCTTTATGACACATAGAACGTATTTCTGAATGAAGTTTTAAGATCTTAGAGTCAATTTTTTCTAACATCTTTTTGGAAACACTGATGGTTTGTGTGGATGTTCTTTTTAGCTTTTTGGTTTTAGATAATACGGCTTTTTGCCCAAGTTCTATTTTTTTGAGTTGATAGAGTTTTACGATTTCATTTTTTTGATATGGCTTTAACTCGATATTTTTATTGGTTTGCTTCCAAAAGCCTTGTTCATTTTTTTTAATCATGCCTAAACGAGACAGGAGTAACATAGAGTCATTTACTTTATTATAAGAAACAGAGGGAGTGATTGATTTTGAAAGGACTGAAAAATCATCTTCAATATTGCAAACATCTAATAAGGCTCGAACGACGCTATGATGCCATTCAGAATAAAATTGTATGTCATCTCCTTTTAACGTTGTCGTAGGTGTTTTGTTTAGACTCACGAGCCTATCGAAAAGGGC
>CAZLBO010000038.1:3108-12649 GCA_964557725.1 uncultured Bifidobacteriales bacterium
TTCTCTTTCTCGAAGTGAAGTGGCTTGATTAAAGTGTACGAGGTTAATAAAGTAGTTAGATTCATCCTCATCTAATTCAAACACCTTGCAAATGATGTCCATGTATGTGTCTGATAAGTGCTTACCTTTAAGTATATCGTTAAAATAACTACGGGTATTGGGTAAACCTAATTGCCGACAAATGTTGGAGCGAGAAAAAGTCTTGTCTAATTTTTGACGTTCAATTTGATAATCTGATAAGTACATTCTAAAGTCGATGTAGTTATATAAATGACAAAACTTTTTATTCATATCGTTTTTCTTCTTATTTTAACAACTTCTTTTCTTTAAGATACTCTTAGTTTTGGAGAGGTGCAATAGTATGGGTGTGCTTTTAAATGAGTACATTTATTGAGAATAAGGCTAAAAAGCTTGAGCTTTTATAATAAAATGGAACTTTATTATAAAAGTCGCCGGAGTTAATTTCTTACAGCAAGGATCCATGACTCCATTTTATGGAGTTGTAGGGGGGAGGATTAGACGTTTTAGAATGAAGGATTGATAAGGGAGAGAGCCTCGGGCGATAAAGCCCATACTTTTGTTTCTTGTAAATCGCTTAAAAAGTTCTTGTAGTCCCTCATCCAGTTTTTTGTTTGGGATTCTTTAAGGTTACCAAAAAGGGTGGGGGAGTAAACACCATTAAGAAAGACCAAGTGATGCTTAGACCCAGAACGTATGCCGATACTCTTTCTCGCTAATGTCACCGCTTCTGCAAAGCCTCCTATTTTATCTACTAGCCCATTTTCAACTCCCTGCGCACCTGTAAATATTCGCCCGCCTCCGAGGCTGTCTATTTTATTTTCTTTAAACCCACGTCCTTTACTAACAATGTTTGCGAAGCGTGTATAAAAGGTATCCATATAATCTCGAATCGCTTCCACCTCGGTAGAATCCCATTTTCGGTTAATGGAATGGGCATCTGCATGGGGGGTAGACATAATAGTTTGTTTAGTAATTCCCAATTTTTGAAAGAGGTTGGTCGCGACAAACTTTCCTCCAAAAATACCGATGGAACCTACAATTGAATTCTCACCCGCTACAATGTGGTTTGCAGCCGCAGCAATATAATAGCAACCAGAGGCACAGGTGCTCCCGACAGAAAGGATAATGGGTTTACCCGATTCTCTTAATAAATCTAATTCTCTATAGATAAGATCGGATGCGATGGCAGAGCCACCAGGGGATTCAACTCGGAGAATAAGTGCTTTGAGGTGAGCAGACTGTCGGACTCTTTTGATTTGTTTGATAATAGTTTCACTCCCTACAGACTTCATGCTAAAAAGGCCTCCTCCACGACTTTGGCCACTCATAATAGCCCCACTCATATAGATGACCGCAATATTTTTGCCTGTTCCCCAGTCATCGGTTCGCTCTCCTTTATAAGTCTCTTTATAAACCATCGCTTTTTTGCCCATTCCATACTCAATCAATTGATCTTCATATAACATCGTGTCAATAAGCCCTGCCTCTACGGCTTTTTCAAGGCTGATGGAAGAATGTGAGAGTGTGAGTTCTAGTGAATCTTTGTTGAGGTGACGGCGTTGGGCGACTTGGATTAAAAATTGTTCCCAAAGAGAGTTTAGTGTGGATTGTAAGTTTTGACTCCAGTATTTAGACATTTCGGTGCGGGTAAAAATTTCTGGATAAGCCTTGTAGTTTCCATGTTTAATAAATTGGGCTTCGATTCCCGCTTTTTCGAGTAGGCCTTTATAAAAGGTGATTTCGGAGGCATAACCTCGTACATCAAAATAGCTAGAAGGGGGGATGACTATTTTATCGGCAGCTGTCGCAAGTAGGTAGTTGAGTCTTGAAGTATTCTCAAGATAAGCGATGACTTTAAGCGGTCTTTTTTGCTTAAGTTTTACAATGGCTTTTCTTATTTCAGAAGCAACAGCAGGGGAACATTGAGTTCTTCCTGTTTTAATGATGAGTAGCTTGATGCCCTTTAAATGTTCAATGGCTTTTATTTCTTTGAGAAGATCTAAGGCACCAATGCGTGAATCTTTAATAAACCATGGGCTTGTGATGCGACCTTCGATGATGTTTCTATTTAAATCTAATATCATGACTTGCCCTGGGACGGCTAAGTGGTGCTTCTTTTTAGCTACATGGTATTGATTAACATATTCTTGAATTTTATTTTTACTGTGTAAATACCCCCCTAAAAATTGATTAGGGGTAAATTGTACAAATGCCCCTAGTGTCCAATCATTTCCTTTAATGACTTCCTTGGAAGCTTGTAAGTGTAGGGAACGGAAAGGTTGAAGATCAGCAAAGATTTTGTGAGTACCAAGGCTAAAAGGGTTCCGATACCCTGCGGAATCTGTGTAACCCTGTGACCTTACTTGATAAATGGCTGTTAATCGATCGGCTTGAGAAGAGAGAAAAGCTAAAGGTCTTAAACCAAGACTTAGAGTTTGATAACGGCGTTGATCAGGTAGGCTCTTACTTCCAAATAAGCCTTCGGCTAAAACTCCCCATTTAATGGCTGAACCCCATTCCCATTGAAGGCCAAGATCAGAATAGACATACTGGGTATTACTGTTGACGTATGTGATTTTCGAACCCATATAACTTGTTTTTGAGAGGTTCTCTGAAAGACTCAAAATGTATTCGGAAGATGAAAGCTCGTCTTGTAAGCGATAGCCTATTCCCCAGTTTTTACTCTCGTACCCTAAACGTAGAGAATTAAAATCTTTGTCTTTAAGTGAAAAACCCAATGTATAAGAGGGAGCACTATTGGTGCTCAAGCTTGCAGGGTTTCCATAAACCCCTTGGTGACTACCAAGAGCTACAGGGCCGTAGAAAGCCATGGGTGCTTCTTGTGCATAGAGAGAGAAAAAAAAGAGAAAGAGAAAAAGGTAAGCTAAGGGTTTCATAATAATGGGGGATAAAGTGAATGTTATCGATGAACTAATTGTTTAATGGTCTTGAGCGTGAGAGAATGGCGAGGACTAAAGCCTGTATTGAGAAGTTTTTGGTTACAGATTTTTTTACCTGAGTCCTTTTGTGGGGGAGAGGTGTATCCTACATTTTCGAGTTCAAAACAATGGGAGACCATGGCATAAAGTGCTTGGACAGAAAGAGGTCGCCCATCAGAAAGAAAAAAGAGGTCTGATTTTGATATTTGCCCCTCTAAATGGACGAGAGCTTGGGTGAGATCCTCAATATGAATAAAGTTGAGCCATTGGTTGGGAGGCTTGTTTGTTTTTATGAGTCCATCTTGCACTCTTTTGGCTGGAATTCTATTTGGGCCGTATATTCCTGCACTTAGTAGTAGCAGAATGGGGAAATTAGCTTTTTGTGACTCTCTTTTCCATACGAGGTATTGTTCATAGGCATAGCTAGTGTCCTCAATTTGTAAGGCTTGGAATTGCTCTTCATTGATGGATAAGTCTTGAATAAATGGCTCAGAAAAAGCACTGAGATTGGGGATAGCCCCCGTAGATCCTACAATAAGACAGGTTCCTTTAAAGGAGTCGTGTCGCATCTGAGCGAGTACATTGCTGGTTCCCTGAATATATAAACGTGACTTGGCGTGCTTATGTAAAGCATCAATGGTGACGGCAGCATTTAGAATAACCCGTTGGTAATTTTGAAAAGGGAACTTAAAGGTTGAATTGGTAATGTCATGGACAAAGTGTCCACAGCCAAGCTCCTGAATAGCCACCTTTTTGTTATAACTGCGAGTTAAAACATCCACAGGCCCTTGTTTGATGTAATGGGCCGCTAAGCGGAGGCCTAAGTAGCCCCCACCAATAATAAGGGTTTTAAAAGGGGCTTCTTTTGGCTTTAAATGTGACATGATTTGGAGTTAAAATTTAGTTGTTCGTGGTGTTTTAGTTATGTATATCCATTATAGATTATATTTTATCTATTTGAACGAATAAGAACTATTTTCTGAAAGAGAAAAATAAGGCCGAAGGGTATAAAAACGAATGAGGATGGCTGTAGATGGTGAAGACAAAAAAAGGTGTGCTAACGGCGACTCATAAGAAGTGGCTAGAAAGTGTTGAACAGAAAAGGGATTTAGTTTTAAGTAACCTCATGTTGCTCGGTCAAATTCCTGCGGAAACATTTAAAGAAGCGGAAAGGGCTAATTTTGCCTTAGAGCGGCTTAATGAGTCAGAAGATATTGATGGTTACCTCGATGAGGCGGGCAATGTTGTGGGTGTTCTTAAAGGCACTAACTCTAAAAAAAAGATAGTACTTTCGGCTAATTTAGATACTCGGTTTGCTCAAAAAATAGATCATAATATTTTGGTCAATATGGATACAGCTGCAGGGCCTGGAGTGGCTAATAATTCAATGGGAGCGGCCGCTTTATTATCTATTCCTGATATTATTAAAAGTTTAAAGCTTGAATTTGAGTCGGATCTTATTTTTCTTGCTTCAACAAAATCTCTGGGACGCGGTGATTTAGTGGGTATGCGACATTTTTTTAACACCTATCCTTTTGGAGTGGATTATGTTTTAAATTTGGCGGGAACACAGATTGGTCGAGTGGATCATTTTTGTCAGAGTGCGGTAAGATGCGATATATCCTGTATGGTGGAGTCTCCTGATGAGTTTTCTGCTACGGGCTTTGGTCAGGATAATGCCATTATTGTTTTGAATGAATTGATCAACAGTTTGTTAACTATTCCTATTTCAAGTCGACCGAAAACAAGTCTAAATATCGGAATGATTAAAGGGGGAAAGTCATACACCTCTCCTTGTCCTTTAGCGACGTTGAATATTTATGTACGCAGTGAAGATGATGCCATGACAGAAAAAGTGATGGATGCTATTTCTGATTGTTGTGTGGATGTGGGAGCTAAAAATGGAGCACAACTAGATGTGTCCTTTTTTGGAAGACAACGAGCCGCTGGTATGCGCTTTAGTGAGCCGTTGGTGAAAACAGCAATAAATACAGTTGAAGAACTTGGTTACAAACCTAAAGTGGCTCCTTCTAATACTCAAATAGCGGTGCCATTGAGTTTGAATATTCCTTCTTTGACTTTAGGAATTACCAAAGGGAAAAAAAGCACTCTTCCCGAAGGGTATGTTGAGCTTGAACCGATTTCAAAAGGATTATTACAAGTGTTAATGATCATAGAAGCGATTGATAAAGGATTACCAAATGACAAAATTAACTAACTGGCTCCCTGAACGTACCTTTCATCATGCCCAGTTTAAAGATATCAATCAACTGGTTAAGCAAAAGAAAAAGTTAGGTTTAACGATTAGTTTGTGCTTTCCTACTTTAAATGAAGCAAAAACAATTGCGAAAGAAATTATTCTGCTTAAATCAGAATTGATGGATAGGTATCCTTTATTAGATGAAATTGCAGTGATTGATTCAGGGTCAACAGACAAAACCCTAGAAATTGCTAAAAGTTTTGGTGCAAAGGTTTTTTTGGCTTCGGATTATTTAGACGAAGAAGGGCAGAAAAAGGGCAAAGGGGAAAATCTCTGGAAGGCATTATATTTGTTAAAAGGGGATATCATTGTATACATTGATGCAGATATAGCTAATATCCATCCCAAATTTGTTTATGGTCTCGTTGGCCCCATGTTATTTAATGAAGAAATTAAATTTGTAAAGGCCTTTTATGACAGACCATTGAGTTTGTCCCCAGGGGTAAGAAGTTCTGGAGGAGGGCGAGTCACAGAAATTCTTATTCGTCCTTTATTCTCGCAGTTTTTCCCTGAATTAACAGGGGTGATTCAACCTTTGTCAGGTGAATATGCTGGTTATCGATCCCTTTTTGAAAAGTTGGCTTTTCCTGTAGGTTATGGTGTAGAGACAGGGATGTTAATTGATATCTATCAAAAGTGGGGGTTAAATACCATTGCACAGACGGATTTGGATCGAAGGATTCATCGAAATCAAGAGACAAAGGCTTTAGGCAAAATGTCCTTTGGCATTCTACAAACATTTTGGAATCGACTTCAACAATATAAAGGAATAAGTGGATTTAAGATGGAAGGTTATAAAATGCTTCAGGTAAGCATAGAAGATGACAAGCCTGTGATGGAAGAACGTGAAATTCGTGAGAATGAACGGAAACCCATGATAGAAGTGGCTGCCTACCAGAAGAAATTTAAGATAAAACCTTCCTCTAAAAAATGATTTTATTCTGGAACTTAGATTAAAAGAAGAAACAGGTTTTCTTTTGAAAGTTTTGGTTATCATTGTAATATGAAGATATTTATTCTGCATCATCATTTGAATACAGGGGGAGTCACTCAGGTGATTCACTCTCAAGTGAAGTCGTTACAGCTGTTAAAGGATAAAGTTGAAATCAAGCTTATCCTTGGAGAAAAGCCCGAAAAAATACCCACTGGCCTAAAGAAAAAGGATGTTTATGTGCATCCAAGCCTTGCCTATTGGGATTCAGGAATGTCCTTCTCTCAAGTTCAAAAAGAGAAGAGGGAGATGGGGCAATACCTTCGCTCCTTATTGAGTGAGTCGTCGATTCTTCATGTTCATAATTTGACATTAGGCAAAAATCCTCTGTTAGTGGTCGTTGTCAATGAGTTGATTCGTGAGGGGTATAAAGTACTAAGCCATTGCCATGATTTTGCAGAGGATGGGCGACCTACTAACTATAAAAATTTAAAAAGAGTGGTAGAGGGGTGTTTTGGAATTCCTTTAGCAGAAGCTTTGTACCCTCAAATGTCTAATTGCTTTTATGGTGTACTAAACTCAAGGGATCAATCTTTATTAATTCAATCAAGGCTTGAACGCTCTCAAGTTAACCTTTTATTAAATCCTGTTCATTCCTTAGCATTTGAAAAAGAAGAAAATGAGAAGACAAAAGCCTCCATTCTCTTCCAATTGGGGCTTAAAGAAGATAAACCTTATTTTTTATACCCTGTGAGAGGCATTCGTCGCAAGAATATAGGAGAACTGGTTTTGTTAGCGGCTTTATTTAAAGGGGAAGCGAGTTGGGTTCAATCTCAAGCCCCCAAAAATAAATTGGAGCAACCTAATTTTAAGCATTGGAAATTGTTTTCTGAAAAATGGAAGTTACCCATTGCATGGGGAGCTGGAGAGAAGGTAGAATTTAAAGAACTCGTACAGAATGCCTTTAAAATAGTTTCAACAAGTGTGGTCGAAGGTTTTGGAATGACTTATTTAGAACCTTGGATAAATGGAAAGTCTTTAGTGGGAAGGAATATTGCCCCCATTACCAAAGACTTTAAACAATTAGGTGTAAAACTGGATCTATATCCCTCTCTTAAAATTCCTCTCTCTTGGGTAAAAAACAAGAAGGGTTTAGTAAAAGAATATTTGACTTATATTCAATCGGCTTATAGTGACTTTAACTTAAAGGTACCATCTGATTTAAAAGAATTATTGAATAAAGATAAATTTGAAGAGGATAGTATTGATTTTGCTGTATTAAATAAAGAAAATCAAATGCAAGTGATTGAAAGGGTTTCTCAAAGCGAAAGAAGTAGAAAGGCTTTATTGCAATTGAATCAAACAGGGCTTGAAAATGTATTGAGCCCCCCTTTGCAAGAGCGAATTAGCTTTAATAGCAAGCAAATAGAAAAACATTTTAATTTAAAGGCTTATGGTTTAGGCCTAATTAAAATTTATAAGAAACTGAATTTACAAAAAAAACAAAAAACGATTAAGAGTGAATCAATCAGGCTACAGAACCCAATGGCATCGGCCTTTTTGCATCCTCAAAATTTTTATTTATTGCGAAAGTAGAACATGAACGAAGAGTATTTTAAACGTTTAAAACCGTTAAAGCCTATTCCCACAGGGGTAGAGTATAGCTGTCAATTATCCTCAGAAGAACTATCTAAAATTAATACGATTGTTTTTGATGTATATGGTACTTTGTTAATATCTGATTCGGGTGACATTGGTGGATTAAAAAATGATTTTAATTCGGTTGTAGAAGCTTTTGAAGAAGGTGGCGTATCCTTTGTAGAAGAAAAACTTGAAGTGGCTAAAGAGGCAAGAGCGTTGTTGAAAGAATTGATTCTTCAAGTACATGAGTATAAAAAAAAGCAGGGGACTCCTTTTCCCGAAATTGATATCGTAAAGGTCTGGAGTCGGGTTTTAAGAAGGTTGTATGAATCAAAAAAAATCAACTCACCTCAAAGCGTAAATGTAGAGAAGCTTGCAGTTAAGTTTGAATTTTTGAATAACCCTACTTATCCTATGCCAGAAATGGATTCTGTATTAAAAAAGTTAAAAAGTAGTGGCTATGAATTAGGGATTGTTTCTAATGCTCAATTTTTTACTCCCTTGTTACTCAAGTACTTTTTAGAAGAACCCGATTTTTTATCAGAGGCTCCTGTATCATTATTTAAACCTGCTTATTGTATTTACTCCTATAAAGAGGGTTTTGCGAAGCCTGGGATAGAGCTTTACGCGATACTCGCGAAGCAATTACAAGAAGAGGGGATTAAGGCGGAGCAAGTTCTTTTTGTGGGGAATGATATGCTAAATGATGTTTACGCAGCCAGTCAGGTGGGCTTTAAAACGGCTTTATTTGCAGGGGATAAACGCTCTTTGCGAATGCGTGAAACACATAATGAAACAAAAGGGCTAGAGCCTGATGCGATTATAACGGAATTAAAACAAATAGAAAAGCTTTTTACAGGTTTGAAAAAGCCATCCTAATGAGCTAAATATAGACCTTAACGATTAACCTTGGACCCGTATGGAATTATCTGGACTTCGAATTGGCATTTTGCACTCTCTTATTGGTAAAAATGATGGTGTATCCATTGTCATAGATCAAACCATTGAGGCGATGATTAAAATTATGAAAATTCCTTTAGGGAATATTTATTTATTAGCGGCTCATTCTCCTCCTCGTTTTAACACCACTTTAGATGATATCTTCTGGCATAAAAATGAACAGAACAAATACATATTAAAACATTATTCTGAGGACGCTCCAGAAGGGCTTGATACTTTTATTAAGACGGAAGCCTTAAAGGCCAAAGAAATTATTTCAAAGTTTGTAGATGATAATGACATTGATCTTTTTATTATTCACAACAGTTGTCACCCTTCTAATTTTGTGTATGCAACAGCTACGGGGATGTACTTTGAAGAGTTGGCAAAAGAAGGACGAATGACTCCTAAGTATCTGTTGTGGTGGCATGATTCTCATTTTGAAAGAGAGCGCTTTAAAAGCCCTAACTCAGTGATTAAGAGTTATTTGAAGTATCTACCTGGAAAGAATGTGAATGGGATTGTTTTTATTAATACAGAACAAGAAATTCTAGCAAGAAAATATTATGGGGATCAGTTAGAATTGGAGAACCCAGATAGTTTCTTTAAACGAAAAACGTGCTTTATTCCCAACACCTGTGATATTCCTTGGGACTGGGAAACCGCTGATGTGGAGGGTGATTTACCTATCTCTCCTAAAGAAGATCAATACAATAAGACTTTTTTCAAAGATATTGGTCTGTTGAGTGAGTTGGAGAAAAAGGGACATACCTTAGAAAACTCAGTGATTTTATTACAGCACACAAGAGG
>CAZLBO010000039.1:0-12525 GCA_964557725.1 uncultured Bifidobacteriales bacterium
ACTTTTAAGAGAGAGGTTTAACCCCTTGGCTATTCTATTAAATAAAACCGACCTCCAAGGAGTTCTTTTAATCTCCATAAGGAGCAAAACCGCCTTATGGGGCTCCCCTACTTTAAGATAAGCTTGTGCCAGCAAAAACTTTGCTTTTGCATTAGGGCGAATCCCTACGTTTTTTTTACTGCATACTAACAAAAGAGAATCTTGCTCATGACTAGGGTAATTTAAATAAGTTTCAATCATATGCCCATAGGCTGTTTCGGGAAACAAATTAATTTGCCATTGATAAAGGCTATCGACAAAAACTCGTAGGGAATCCGCTTTACGGGGTTGACTCTTTTGATAAATATTTGCTAAAGCACCAAAAAACTCTGGGTGAGGGGTATTCTTGAGTATCTTCAGATACAAAGCTTGAGATTCTTTTTCTCTTCCTAAAAGAAAGTAAACCTCTGCCATGTGTTCTTCTATCAACCAATAACCAGAATAAGCCCTATTCGCTTTTTGATAATGCTTTAAAGCCTTACCATACTTCTCTTGCTCTAAATAAAGAACGCCTTGTTGTAACTCAATCCAAGCATAATGACGCATCTCTTTGGCTGTGAGCATTTTTTTGGCTTGTTCATAAAGGCCGTACGCTTGCGAATACTCCCCTGTGATTGAATAATAATAAGCCTTGCGAGCAATATTATCCCAAGTCTTCTCTCTTTTAAGAATGGAATGATAAGCCGTAATCGCTTGTTGGTACTTCCCGGCTTGTAAGTCTAAATCCGCTTTGATTCTATCTAAAGAAGGAGCACTTAAGTCTCTTTGAATTCTTTTGAGGTTTTTACTCGCCCTATCAAACCGATGCATCTTATAGTTTAAAGAACAACGGTAAAAAAGCAACGCAAGAGAACGAGGGTATGTAAGAGAGTAAAAGTCAATAAGGCTATCTGCACGGTAATAATCCGCAAAGCTCCCTGTTAAAGAAGCCTTTTGAACCCACTTTGAAACAAGACTCGTGGCCCATTCTTCTCGGGGTTCTTTTTCCCATTTTAGTTTAGCCGAGTCGAGAGCTTGATTGAGCTGTTCTACTTCTTGATCAAAATCATTGAACAAAGGAGGATCCATACTCTCTTTACAGCTAAGAACTGCAAAGAGAATAAGAAATGAAACTAATTTCAAAAGAATCTTGAAGCTACTTTTCACCATGGTTCTGCGAGGTATGGGAATTCAGTCAAAAATTCCTTATCATTTTTAAGAGGGTTCGGTACTGTTTTCGGTTTAATCGGAGCGTTAGCAAAAGTAGCGGGGTCATTGAGAACATCCACATGACAAGGCTTACCCCCACACCCCTTCTTTTGATCTAAAAAGACAGATAGAAATCGACTCGCTACCTGATCCGTTAAGCGACGTCCATAAGGCCAAGTTCCATCCGTATCCATATCAATGGCCGTTGCGTTGGGAACAGTAATTTCAAAAACACGTTTTAAAGGAACATCCACACCATTCTTTTTCCAGTCCTCATTTGGCATATTCACTTTTTGTAAAAGACAGTTTTTTACTCGGGGAAAGGCTAATGTCGCAAGCTTATAAACCTTATGTACAGAAACAGGAGAGTTACTGTGGTCAAAGCAAGTGCCAAAACCCATGGCCGTTAAAGAAGGCCCAAAGCCCCAACCTAAATGAGCAAACCTCATGATGTATTCACGTCCATACTTTAAATTATTTAGCCCTACATGAGAGTCTTCTCTTTGATTTAATGCCGCATCAGCAAAGGGAACCCCCACATGATCAACCAATTGATAATCGTCTAGGTTATCCTTAAAATTTTCTTCAGGAGAAGTCATGTCCATTCCCATTTTTGCTAAAAGCTTAAAGAACCAAGCTTTTAAACGTCCCCAAAAGGATAAGCGTTCCGCAGTGGATAATGAATGTTTAATCCTTCCTGAAGCGGTTAACACCCAACTCTCTCCCCATGTTCTAATAATTCGTTCTTCTTTAGGTTGAGTGGTAAGAAAGGACAACGGAAACTCAAAAGCAATGGCATTTACATTTCGTCCTACCTGTGCATCTTTACCACTGTATACAAAGCGATAATCCCCATCGGCATCTTTTTTAAACTTGTTACCAGACCATGTAATAGGCTTATCCCCAATCTCATATTTAACCCCCACCGGTGCATTTTTCCCATGTTCAGGATGTGCAGGATCATGGTTAAAAAGATCATTGCCCTCTAACTCTAAAAAGGTTTTGGGAATAGGCATTTCTCTGTATTTTTTTGCCATGGTAAAAGGGATGTTATAGTATTGAGGCCCGTAATTAAAAGAACGAAAAAAGCCTGGTAAGTCATTAAAGAAGGGGTCATCTCGCCCTCCCACAAAGGTTTTAATTGACTGCCCAGAAGGAGTTTCAATGGTTAATGATTGATTAATTTTAACCACCTTAAAAAAGTCGCCACCCGGAAAGCCTGTAAACTTTAACTTCGCCTGATTTTGATCATCAAAAGAAACGATGATCTGCGAAGCCTTCATTTTTAAATACCTATCCTTAAGACCCTTGATGTATGCGATAAAGCCACTAAATGATTTATCCGTTAAATCTACACTGCTGCGAAGATCAGGATCAATATTTAAAGTATAGACTAAGTCTTGATCAAAAACTCCCGTTGCTGGAGCGGAGGCAAAAGTAAGCTGTATCACTACCTTTTCTTCTCCGGTCTTATCATCAGAGGGGTAACCAAACAGGCCGTATAAATCGGCACCATCCACTGCAATATCAGAAAATATGGAGTTTACTGCATTGGGATCATTGTGATCTGCACTAAAGCCCCAGTGAAGAGCGGCAAAACAAATAATTGCCAGTGTTTTTAAAGAAGTTCTTTTCATAATATACCTTTTAACTTTTTAGTTTTTTCTTTTGATTTTTTTCTATTACTTGATGCTTTAATCACAAGCCGCTTTAACAAGTGGAGCTTGTATTTCAAATGGATTTTTTTTCCAGTTTTTATCGGTGGCCTTCATAAACCGATTAAACTCTTTCGATTGAAAGAGAAGGTATTGAGCCGATTCAATCAGTAAGTCAACTCGTTCCTTAGATAAGTTAAAGTTAGTGGGCAAAGCCTCTAAACAACCTTTAAGATGTTCTTTTTCTTTAGGTAGCTGATCAAAAGCTATCTCTACCACGTTTAACTTAGGATTCGGTAAATTCGGCAAAGTAAAACTACTATCATAACCACGCACCTTTTTGAGAACATAGTTCCGTGTCGCACTTTGTGTTTTATAATCCCTAAAAAAACTTTTGAGTAACTCAACTGTGTCAAAAGAATAATCATTTAAAGCATTAGTTGCTGTAAAGCCTGCCACAGAAGTGATTCCTGGTGATTTCTTTTTTTTGTACCATTTATTTCCATTTTCAGTTTTAGCATTCACTACAATAACCAATACACGTTTTATCCTTCCCTGATTAATTAATTGCAAAACACTCCAAGGGCTATCCGTAGTCTTAAGGGCATTTAATGGGCCTCTTAAACCGATGTTATCCGATAAACCACCATCCATCAATTTAACATATTGATAGTCCTTATTTGTGAGATAAGTATTGGCCCCCTGAGCCTTTAGTTTACGACGGCTATTATTCTTTTGTTTCAGCCCAGAAAGTATCCATTGTGGAGTCTTAAATTGACAACCTTTTTGTGCATAGTTGTTTAGAGAAAGAGGGCTGAGTAAAAAGGGAAAAGCGGACGAAGCAGCAACAGATTGAGCAATTTTAAAATGAGATAAATCTGCACAAAGGAAGTCAAACTGATTTTGATTAAATTCAAATCGGCGACCAAGACTCATGTCTGTGGCATTGAGAAGAATAAAAGGTTTAGGCTGTTTGATAAGGTCGGCATAGGTTTTGTGTTTAAATACTTTTTTGTCATACATTTCTGCCGCAATATCAATCCGATCAAAATCGGACGACGCCAACCGAAACCAATTAAGTGGGTTCAGTATTCTCCAGACAAGCCCCCCTTGGATGTTCTTATAAAGCATTCTTTCTTTAAAGGTGCTAAAAGTTTCCTCCCGAAAAAGCCCGTAATAAGCCGCCGTAAAGCTCCCCCCAGAAATAGAAGAAATAAGATCTACTTGATCGAGTAAATCTTCAGAAGAATCTTTTTGGGGATAGGAAACATCATTCAACCCTTTGAGTAAACCGTAGGAAAAAGCCGCGGCACGAGTCCCTCCCCCTGAAAAGGCTAATATAATCAGAGTCGAATCCTCTTTCTCCAAAGGAGAAACTTCTCGATAAGAATACCGTGAAATTTCTTTCACATCTTTTGTATAAGAGGTGTTGGGGCGATGAGAGCAACTCATCAGTAGGCTCATTCCTAAGCAGAGAGTAAAAAGATTAGTCATTGAGAGTAAATACAATTTCCAAGGGCTCAAATTGATTGGTCTCACTCACATAAATCTCTTGAGAAAGGGGAGAGAAGTTTTTTTCCCCTTCTAGTGAAAAGTCAAAAGTTCCTTCTTCTAACTGAATCACATTTTGGTTTCCACTTTCATCTGCTGTATAGCCTTGTGAGTTGCCATCGACCAGAATCTCTCGTCGAGAATTAAACTTTACGATTACATATTCCATAAAACTCCTTTTTTTGATTTTCTTTAATCAGTTAATTTTTCTAAAGATCGTCCTGCGAGATACCCGAGTTCCCGATAAGATTCAAATTGAGCTTCGTCGTAAAATTGATCGGAAGTCGGTTGATCAGGAAAGGAAGGATTCTTTCTTTTGTAAGCCAGTAAATCTTCTGGTTCACGTCCTGTTAAGGTTGATTTAATAAAAACTAAAATCCCCTCGACTCCATCAGGGTAATTGATTGTCCCTGTCACAAAATAACTTTTAGTAAAAAACTCCCCTTCACGGCGTAAGTCGCTCAAATCTATTTGTATGTTAATGCCTAAATCAATTCGTATTCTTCTGAGTAAAATAGAAAGATCTTCATAGTTAAAATCGGGGTCTGCCCCACTATCCGAGGCAAAAATAACTTTTGTTCTTCGCTTTAATAATTGATAGAGTCCAAGGTTCTCATAATGCCCTCCATCGGAGATGTTTAGTAACCAATTGGTTTCTTTTCCCTTTTTCAAGAGTTCTTTAAAATAATAATAAGGCCAAAATCGAAACCAAGCTTTGTGATCGGGGTTGGGGTTAGGCATCCAACGTGCGAGTCTTAAGTTAAGCAGGGTAAAAACAAAAGCCATTTTAGAACTAGTCAAACGCCCCTGTAAAGGACTCACAGAAGCCCCTGAAACAGCCATGGCCGTAGCTAAAGTAGTTCGTCCTTTGTCGTATTCAGAAGTGGGCTGAAAGCCCGTAATTTGCGAACCGATGTACCTTTGGGTCATCATAAAAAAGTCGCTTCCTCTTCCCCTCAAATACCTATCCTTTGAACTTGGCACGTTAATGGTACAACCTATAAGATGGTAAGGCGCTCCGTTTTTTCCTTGATGTAAGTCTTTGAGTTTGGTGTCCATTTTGTTTACAATTTTATCATCGCCCTTTCCATCACTTACACGTTCAATAAGGTAAGCTTCGCTTAATCGATCCCTGTAAAAAGAGTGGAGGCTAATTCGATTTGTATTGGTTAGTTTACTGATCATAAATAAGAAAAAGGAAAAAACAAGAAGAGTCGGAACCCCTATCAGAGTATGTTCAAAAACCTCTGGATTCATCCATAAAACACGGATAAATTGTGCTAAACCAATAGGGATTAATAAGAGAAGTGCCCCATTAAAGACAAACTTTATTTTTGAATTTAACTTCTCACTACTATTTGAAAATAAACCCACCGCAATGCCCATCAGAGAGGCTAAAGAAACCCCGTGCATGATCTTGCGAAGCAAAGAATCTGTGGAGGACTCTAATTGGGGTAAATAAACGGCAAGTAAAACAAACAACCCAAAAGCAAACACAGACACACTGAGTAAAGTTCCTACTCCATGAAAGTACCCCGAAAAGCGACGGAACCAATAAGGGGGTTCAAAAATAGAACCAAAAAAGCGCAACATCACCATGGTAGATAAAATAAAGACTGAACCCAGTAAAAATAATATCCCAGCAAAAGTAGCATTTGGGCCTAAATAGTCCGTCAGTTTATGAATACCAAAAACAAGTATCAACAAAGTTGCTAAAGTCGGAACATTCGCTAAAATAAGATTGACCAAGTAAGAACCAATCAACCGCCATAAATCTAAACTAAAAGGACGCAGAGAAGGAGCCAAATACATACTGTGTTGTCTTAGCCATTTTACTTCTTTTCGTTCATCTCCGGGGGCTTCCCCTTTTTTTATTTTATTAAACCGATAGGGAAAGTTTTTTTTGTCTACCCCTGTTTGCGTATCACTACTTACTTCTTTTTGGGGATGAGAGAGAAGGGAGGTAAGAGACGATCCAATATACCCTCCCCCAGAAACTGTTGAAAAATAATCGAAGTACTTAAATATATTAAGCTTTGCCAAGCCTTGTAAAAGACCTAAGTGAAAAGTAGCCGATCGAATGCCCCCTCCAGATATACTTAATCCGATGGTGTCATTTTCTGAATCCCATTTAAAATGAGAGGCTTCTTTATTTTTACCCTTAGACTCTCCCCGCAGAGCCACCACCTTTTTTACAAAGGAGGCTATTTCTTCTTTATTTAAAGAAGCTTCTTGCCGCCTTTGATCGATGTATTCTTTTTCAGTGGCTAAAACATCGTTAAAATCACGGGTGTATTTATTTTGTGTCATGGACAAAGACCTTCTATCAGTTATGAATGTTTATTTAAGATATCATCTGCGGCTTTTTCGCCGATCATATAAACTGCTGAAACAATAAATAAACCAGGGATTTCGGGGAAAACAGAAGCATCTACAACACGCAAGCCCTTAATGCCACGTACGCGAAATTGACTGTCTAATACCGCCATTTTATCGTCATCGGCTCCTATAGGGCAACTACAAGAGGCGTGATGCCCCCATGACCGTTGTTTAACAAAGTTTCGAAGTTCATCTTTTGAAGATACATTTTTTCCCGGTAAAAGCTCTTCGGATAAAATATTTGATAACCCTTTGTCTTTGTTCATTCGCCTAACAAACTCAACCCCTTCGACCACAGAGTCTAAATCCTCTTGCCAATGGGCTTCCGCAGTATTCTTATCGTCATCAAAATAACGGAAATTAATATCAGGCATGTACCTTGGATCCTTAGAGTTAAGAGTCACTCTCCCTGCTCGATTGCGTGTATGCCCTTTGAGTACCGCCCAAGTGAAATAGTTTTTTTCCATTAAGTGCTCTGTGGAATAACCACGGTAATAACCCTTAAAATAACCTGGTAACCCAAAAATGTATAAATCGGGGTCGGGGCGTTCAGTGGCTGAACGTTTAATAATTCCTATAATCGCACCATTGGAGGTATAGAGTCCCTTGTGATCTAACCAATCCACATAGTTAAGATCTTCTTTACTCGCCTTAAACTGTGCATCCTTTAACAAAGTGAGGTCATTCTTTAACTTACTCACAACCCCTACCTCATAGCGGTCTTGTAGGTTTTCTCCCACTCCTGGGAGGTCAAGTTTAACAGGAATATCATGTTTTTCTAATTCTTCCTTAGGCCCAATTCCCGAAAGTTTTAATAACTGAGGGGTGTTAAAGGCACCTCCACAAAGAATTACCTCTTTGTTGCAATATATTTCTTCCGTTTTAATCGGGTCTTTGTCAGGATCAAATAAAGGCGAAGCTTCATATAAATTAGCCCCTAATAAACATTCCACCCCAATCGCTTGGTTCTCTTCATTCAATAAAACCTTGGAAACAAGGCTTTCTTTTTGAATTGTAAGATTATTAGGAAAGTCTTTTTGCACACGAAGTAAGTAATCGCGCGTACTTGTACGCCGACCATTTTTTGTTGTAATAGGAGTGAGTGCAACGCCCTCGCCTCTATCTTGAATGACCTTCCAATTATTGGGGTCAAAGGCGCGAAAAACTCGCCTTAGAGAATGACCAACACCCTCTTCCCAAGCTTGTTCTATGGCTTCTTTTACTATGGTTATTAAAACCTTATCTTTTAGCAATAAGGTAGGGCTCACCATACTTGTCTGCAACCAACCTTTATACCCTCTTCTATTGGGGTTCCCAGGCCATCCTAGTTTTTTAAGGAAACGAAAGATTTTACTGCCATAGGTAAAATTCTCTAACTTTTGATAGTAAGAACGCATGTTCTCATGGTTCCAACTACTATCCCCTGTTAAAGCTTCAATTTTATCCCAATCGCTATTGTGTGGGTACACCATGATTTGAGCATTGTGTACTGTACAGCCTCCTAAAGAACCTGCACGTGGATAAAATATTCCTTTCTTTTCTTCATCATACTTGGGGTCTTCTTTTTGACGTTTTTCATCGGTGTAATGTTTAACAAAAAACTTCCAAGCCGTGTCCTTATCTTCTGCGGAAACAGAGTGAAAGACGGGAACATTAGTAATATCATTTTTTGATTGATCATTACCTGCTTCAAGCAAAAGAACCTTGCAGTTATTCTGTGCCAGCCTGCCTGCTAAAGTCCCCCCTCCCGCACCAGAACCAACGATAATGTAATCGTATTTATTTTGTGATGTCATTCTACGTCCTCTGATTACATTGTTTTTAAGAATTCAATAAGAGCGAGCTTGTCCCCATCAGAGAGGTCACTCCCAAATGTATGCCCTCTATCAATGACCCAATCAGGGTTCTTACTCACTTTGTATAAATCAGGAACTAATGTTTTTAACAAGGCCGTACTTTGTTCCGAATTCATATTCTCTTTTTTAATTTTCTTTAAAGCTTTGGTGACATGAAGCACAAGGCCAGCCAAATCTTTATAACGAGAAATTTCAGAAAAACCTTTTCTAAATCCAAAATCAATATTGGCTAATAGATTAATAGGAGTTCCCTTGGGAATAGGGCCTATTTCTAAATATTCGTTATCACCCACTAATTTTTGAAGCAATTTAGGCACAAACGTACGGTGTATCTTTATAAAACTCTCTTTTGTGGTGCGGTAAATAGGCCCACAAAATGGCAGCTTCCATGTTTCTTTACAAGTGTTTTCTTTTCTCTTTTCAGGCCATAACAATTTATTGATTCCATCATTAAAAGCTTCCATTCGGCCTTTAGTAGAAGGATCATTGGTAAACTTTCCTAAACCATTATTATGCAAAAAGGGTGCAGAAGCCCATACACTTACAAGCGAAGGGGTGCGATAATAACCTCTTCCCCCACTTGGCATTTCATACTGTTCCGTTTCTCCTGTAAAAGGATTCAAATAATCGATAGTGCCTACCGAAGGAAGGTTCTTATATGTTTCAGAACTAAACTGATCCCATATGCTTCCTCGTATAGAGTTTGAAGCCAGAGCAGCCCCTGCATTGGTTCCCAATACTTTAACGGAATATCTTTTTTCATCGGAAAGATAATTCTCCACCAAAAAGTCAGGTTTCAAAACTTCTTTCTTCATCCATTCCTTATATTCTTCACTTCCATGCTCTAAACCCTTGGGTTGTTTACTTGAGTGACAAGCAGCACATTTATTAGCAAAGGCAACCTTTCCCTTAGTAAGTACCTTTTGATCTTTCGTTAGGTATTCTTCTCCTTTAGGAGCTCTTTTTAACATGTGTGGAACCGCTGCTTTAACAAAAAATGCTGCTAAATTTTTGACGTTTCGTTCTGTTAGTTGAAAGTAAACGGAGTTCTCACGTGTGGATTTAATATCCATAGGCTTTTGAGGTGTTCCGCCTAAAATGGGATTAAAATGTTTGATCCACTCTTGATGATAAGAACCAATATTAAAATAAACACGAGTTAAGGCTCCCAACACACCTACGGCGTCGGCTCCATCTTTTAAGACATGAGGAACATGCATAGGAGTTTTAACACCTTCTAAATGAAGAGCCCCTTTTCCCAACTCTTCCGCAGGATATCCTTCTGCGGCGGCTAAACGTGCTCCCACATTGTAAAGGGCATTCATGGTTCTGGGGTTATTAATATTATCTGTTGCAATTTGAGAGGTTTCTAAGGCACCAGGGGGCGCACTATTAAAGAGTTGCCAAACAAAATTATCTTCTTTTAACTGAAAGCCAAAAACACGTCCAACCCAAAAGTATTGAGAACCAATATTAGTAGAAAGATTTTTGTATTCGGGGTTTTCGACATCAGCAGGAGGGAACTCAGGATGAGGACCCACATGGCAAAATGAACAAGCCATACCCACTCGGTAAGGTCTTACTAATTTGGGGTTTAAGTAATAGTCTTTATCATTAAAATATCTTTTCGCATCCCAGTTCTTCTTAGCTTCTTCATCAAAGTTGGGATTGGGAAAGATTCTCAACCCTAAAACACCTGAGGCATTTCCATAAAAGGATTCTCCTGGGTAAACGCCAGGGTATTTTTCTTGGTTTTCAAAAGGATCCGCAGGCCCTGTTCGTTTGTCTAACCACAATCCATATTCCCCTGCTTCTTTAGGCTTTATAAAGCCAGGTTCATTCATTAATCCAAAATAATCAAACCGATTACTTCGAGTGTAATGCGCCCCAGGATAGGAGGATATCATTTTAAGCAAATCAATGGAACCAAAGCTTTTGGCGACAAGGTAATCCCAAAAGGCCTCATTTCCTCCAGTATAAACCATCCAAGTATTTCGTCCTTTGACTTCATCAGGAGTCAGGGCGATGCCCGCATCCATGTCCTTAAAATAATCTTCTTCTGCTTCAGGAAAGTCACTCGCTTTTTTTCCCATTTTCATGGGAGCATCTTGGGCGGGTTTCCACAGCTTACCTATTACTTCTTCTTTCTTTTTAAAGAGATCACAACCTGTAAAAAAAAGTGACATCAGTAAGGCTGAAAAAACAAGTACCTTGTGATAATTTTTATTAGAAAATGATTTAAATAGGCTATGCCCTTGATCGTGAAACATGGATTCCCTTCCTTATAATTTCGTGTGTTTTAAATTAAGATTCGAATTATGATTCAAATTAATTTTTTTGAGAACCTAAGAAATAAACGCAAAAAACTAAACGGATAGAATGAATATTTTTAATATTTTTTTATTGTGACATACAAAGAGAGCTATAAAATTTATGACTAAACCATTATTACATGTTAAATATTTAATTCCTAAAATTCTTTTACCCCTTATTTTATTAGGGTGTACGGCTGATTTGAGAAACCACCACTTTGATAAAGTCAATGAATCCGAGAGAAAAATAAAAGGAAAAAAACTTTTAACAAGAGCGGCACTTGTCCATCAAGATTCTAGTATAACATCCAAAACAAAGTCATCTGTTGTTATATTGGAAGATCATTGGAAAGGACTCACTAAACTTTTCTGTCCTTGGCCTGAATCACGCACTCAATTGAAATTAAAATTTACCCCTAATAAAAAAGAGGGACAAGTCACCTTTTTAACCACCAAAGAAAAAGGCACGACATGGGGAGTAAAAAAAGGAAAGACTTATCAACTTAAAGAGGGTAAACCCGTCTACACTCCTAACAAAAACATGGCACTTTTTGTCCCGGGGCTTCAATACTTACTCAACCTACCTGTACGCGCCTCCCGTGAGGCCAGTCAAGTTATCTATATAGGAGAAGAAAAATTAGGAGACAAAAATTTTGACTTGGTGCTGGCAACTTGGGGTAAAGGCTTTTCTCTTGATAAGAAGTACGATCAATTTGTCTTTTGGATCAATAAAAAGAGTGGGTTAGTAGAAAAAGCGGGCTTTACCACAAGAGAATTTTCTCGCCTCTACAAGGCCTGCCTCCATTTTGAAGATTTCAAATCAGTCCATGGAGCACTTAAGCCTCATCTTTTACGGGTAAACTCACATTGTAAAAAGGATCCTGAAAAAAATGACCGAGTCATAAGTGTCAGCAAATGGACGATGGGCGGGCTTTAAAATAAAAACCCTCAAAACTTTACTATTTCTCTCACAACAGGCCCTTTTAACCCCTATTTCAAAAGTTTAGACCAAAAAACCTCAATAATCTTTTAATTTCTCTTGCTAAGGTTTTAAATTCTATGGACTTATAACTAACTTAATTCTTTTTTGAAATGATATAATGGATAAAGCAAATGTGGTAATAGTCGGACGGCCCAATGTAGGCAAGTCCAGTTTATTTAATAGAATATTAAAGCGTAAAATAGCGGTTGTTTCCAATCGCGAAGGCGTGACAAGAGACCTTCACTTTCAGGATGTAGAATGGAATAAATCCGTTTTTCATTTAGTGGATACAGGGGGGTTCCTCACTAAAAGAGAAAATGAAATTGACTATCTTGTGCGTGAGCGAATCGAAATCGCTTTACATGACGCGGATATTGTCATTTTTGTTGTGGATGGTAAAACAGGCATGACAGATCTGGATCTCCAATTCTCAAAATTGGTGCGCAAACTAGATGTTCCTAAAATTCTTGTGGTCAACAAAGCGGAATCACGATCCATTGCGGACACAGCTTATGAATTCTGGAATCTGGGGTTAGGCGAGCCTTACCCTGTTTCTGCCATGG
>CAZLBO010000040.1:0-12406 GCA_964557725.1 uncultured Bifidobacteriales bacterium
GTTCCCCTGTTGAAAAGCTCTCCACAAGAGACTTTCCCCCTCAAAAAGCAGACCTTATTATTGTTAACCCCCCTCGTACAGGCCTTTCGCCACACTCTCGAAACCTTGTTCTCTCTTTAAAGCCTTCTCGACTGACTTATGTTTCTTGCAACCCTGCCACCCAAGCTAGGGATTTAAAAGAATTTTTTCCTTTTTATGAAATAGAAGATCAACGTTTATTTGACTTTTCCCCACAAACTCCTCATATCGAATCTGTTATAAAACTCAAACTTAAGCCAAAGGATGGTATTTAATATGGGTAAATTTCTGGTTATTGGTATATTTATCTCCCTATAGTTCTAAATAGGCTTTTCCTATGTTGTATTACTTTTTATTTGGTGGTTCCATCTTCCTGCTTATTGTCCTAACGGCAACAGCCGCTTATTTTGTATTTCAGAAAAAAAACGATGACTTAGATAACCAACCCAAAATTCACAGAAGTGGCGCCTTTTCAATTATTCATCGCTCCCCTCATGAAGGCCTTTTAGAGAAAAAATTAGATGAAAAAAAAATAGAACAAGCCTTACAACTTTCTCAAAACAAAAATTTACAAACAGCCAAAAACTATTTGGATAGTTGGAACCTTATTCTTGAAAAAAGCTTAGCTATTATTGATCAAGGGGATAAAGAGGGATTACAAACTTTTTGTTATGACGTCCCAGAAAAAGACTTTAAAACTTGTTCTCAATTTTCTGGAAACGTTTATGTCACTCGCGAACAGTTACATAATTATCCTGCGCTTATTCCGCCTTTTCACATAGGCTGTCAAGTCACGTTAAAATTCAAAAACGCTTGGAACACAAACTTAGATGGAACAGGCTGGAAGGCCTTGTTACCTGTTAAGGGTAAATATGAAACCCCCGATTGGAGGACTGTTGCAGAATCTTAAAAAAATAACTCTCTCTTTCTTATTGTCACTTATCTTCTTTTCTTCTGTCTTAGGAGAAGGAGCTGTTATCACCCTTGTCATGCCTGTTGGCGCTCGACAGTTAGGAATGGGTGAAACCGCCGTTGCTATTGCCGATGATGCTTTTGCAACTTTTTGGAACCCTGCTGGCCTTGCTTTTGGCCCCTTGTCTGACGAATGGGAACTTGCCCTTTCCAACAAAAAAAAGGACTCCTTAACTTACGACTTTACCAGCTTAGGCGCAAAACAAAAAAGAGGCTTTCTTTCTAAAACCATTATTTGGTCTGGCGCCAAAGACGGGTTACTCCGTTTTAACGGTAAAGTATGGAAAGAATATTTTGAGTATGTATTAGAACAAGATGAAAAAATTTCCACCGTTCTTGAATCTTACCTTGGAACAAAAGACAGTTTAAAATCAGCCGTTCAATTCATTAAACAATTCAACAACATTAAAACCCTCGAAGACGAAGAGGAGCTTATCTCACTAAAAATCCCTTATAACCTTTTATTTAAAAAACAAGAAATTACAGCCCTTGTTGTGGATAAAAACCAACGGTTATGGGTCGGAACCCCTATAGGCCTTTTTCGTTTTGATGGAGCTAAGTGGAAAAGCTATCAAGAAGATGATGTCTTCAAAAACAAACCTAACGCTTCTCACGTTACCTCACTCGCTCTCAAAGGGAGTGAAGTTTGGATCGGCACAAAAAATGGTCTTTTCAGGTATCGTAAAACAAAGTTTATTCAAAGGGGAAAAAACCTTTTAGCCTCTCAATACATTACCTCAATTGCCACTCATTCCAATTCGAAAGAGGTTTATGTTGCAATGAAAGACAAAGGTGTTGCCCGTTATACTCCTGCTGCTGACAAAAACTCAAAAGCGAAATGGAAGATTTATAATGTGATTGATGGACTACTTGACTCAACAGTAAATAATTTAGTCTTAGATTCTTACGGTCACCTTTGGGTAGGGCACGTTTCTGGTATTTCTCACTTCTCTTTGGTTGATTGGCAACGTATTACATTTAATAAGCAACATGTCACAAGTCTTGATTTAAGTAATGATGGAAGCTTATGGATTGGTACAAATAAAGGTGTTTGGAAGCACACACCCGCCTATGCAACTGCAAAAGGGAGACGTAGGGCAAAAAAATCACCCTCACAACAAGGAGGAGGTTTATCTACAAACAAAAGAAAAGGGGATTGGTTCCACTACCATACAGGCAATGCTTTAGCAGATAATAACGATCTTGTTATTAAAACCGACAATGATGACGTTTGGTTTGTCACCCAAGCGGGTGTTGAAAGGTACAATGCTGCTAAATCTCAAATGGGTTTATTTTATGAGTCTCTTTTACCCGCTTTAGGGATTGATGACCTTTTTCATGTTTTTGCAGGCGGAACAACACCCTTACAAGAATGGGGTACTGTTGGCGGTTTTATCAATTTTATTTCTTTTGGAGATATCCCTATTACCACTTCTGATGAAGAAGAAGATAACCTTACTTTCAGCTCTTCCGAGCTTGTCGCCACCCTAAGTTACGGCACAAAGCTAAGCAAAAAAACAGGCTTCGGATTAAATATTAAGTTTATTTACTCCGCTTTAGCTCCCGAAAGATCTGCTACAGGCGAAGAACAAAATGGAGTCGCAACAGGTTATGCAATTGATTTAGGTTTCTTATGGAAGGACGTCTCCATTAAGGGGCTTTCTTTTGGCCTTGTTTTGCAAAATATTGGTCCTGCCGTCGCTTATGTTGATCAAAACCAAAGAGACCCTATTCCTTTTACATGGAAGGTAGGAACCTCCTATGAAGTCTTTTCAACCCCCAATCACAAGCTTATTATTGCAGGGGACGCAAACCGAGAAGCTGTCTTTCGAGAAGAAGCCGAAGGAGGTGCCCAACCCGTTTATATTGGAGCTTGGAAGGATCTCATATACCCTTTTGGTGTAGACAACGGAAAACAAAGAAACCACAGTGTTTCTGAAGTTTGGAATGAAAACATAAGAAAAATGGTTTTTAATTCTGGGACTGAATACACCTATGCAAACGTTATGGCATTTAGAGCTGGTTATTTACTAGACCAATCAGGCGAGAGAAATGAACTCGATCTCGGTCTTGGTTTTGCTCTTTCAGATATTTTACAAATTGACGCCTCATTTATTCGAGACTTTGGCGGTGGAATAAGAAACGGTCAGAAACGATTTAGCTTAGTCTTTAAGTTCTAATCTTCCTCAAGGAGACGTAACGGCATGACAATAAAAAAGTAGTCTGCGTTATCCTTTTCAGGTTTTATTACTGTCGCTCCTAAGCTTGAGCTAAACTCTATGGAAACTTCTTCCGTATCTATTAACCTTAATACTTCTAAAAAGTAAACACCATTAAACCCAATGCTTGTTGATTTACCTGAGAACTTAAGAGGAAGTGATTCTTCTGATTCTCCACCTAAATCCACATTTCTTGCTGAGAGAAATAAGCTTTCTTTCTCAAAAGTAAATTTTACTTGTTTTGTTTTGCTGTGTGCCATAGTTGCTACACGCTTAAGCACAGAAATTAATTCTTCTCGATTAACAACCGCTTTTTTATTCAACTCTAAAGGGATAACCTTCTCATAATCAGGGTAAGGCCCCTCAATTAACTTTGAATAAATCGTGACCGATTTGTTTTTAAATTTTGCTGTCGCTTCTCCGATTTCAATATCAACACTTGCTTCGGGGTCATGGATCATTTTAATAACCTGACCAACTGCTTTTGAGGGTAAAATAATCCCTTTAGAAAAGGAAGCTGCCGCATTTTCAACCCAGCACTTACCTAATCGGTGACCATCTGTTCCTACCATTAAAAGGTTGTCACCTTGCTTCTCAAAGTAAACACCCGTTAATGAAAGTCTTGTACTAAAGTCTGTCGATACAGCAAAGCTTGTTTTGTTAAAAAGGTTTTTTACCGCTTTAATAGAAAGAGAAAAGGTTTTAGAGCGCTCCTCATTTGGTAATGCAGGGTATTCACTTGCATCAAACCCTGTCATATTGCACTGAAAGCCTGTTTCTGATTTAATTGTCACAAGCTGGTTATCTACAGAGATGTGCACAGGCAAATCAGGAAGCTCCTTAATAACCTCTAAGAACTTTCTCGCATTAACAACAATACTACCATCTTCATGGCCTTCAACCTCTATATTGAGGTTAATTGTTAAATCCAAATCTGTTGATGTAACTTCTAAAGTGTTTCCCACCACATTAAACAAAAAGTTATTTAATATTTGTAGAGTTGTTTTATTTGGAATAGCACTAAATGCGAGTTGAAGAGATTCAAGAAAAACCCCTTTTTTCGATTCAAACTTCATAACAGCCTTTTTTTAAATGGATTAAAAAATAAATTTTTTATTGCTTATTATAGGTTATAAGCATCTAAACCACCAACTGCAACATTATGGTAACCACCATCAACAAACAAAACCTCTGAGGAAATTCCAGCGCTTAAGTCACTTACTAAGAATGTTGCTGTTCCACCAATATGTTCTATTGTTGTTTGCTTTCTTGTAGGAGCAATTTTTGCATGTATTTTATACAAATTCGAAAAGCCTCGAATCCCTCTTGCTGCTAAAGTTTGAATTGGACCGGCAGAAATCGCATTTACACGAATATCCTTCTTCCCAAAATCTACTGCTAAATAACGGATACTTGCCTCTAAAGCGGCTTTTGAAACACCCATCATATTGTAGTTAATAACCGTTTGGGTTGCACCAAGGTAAGTAAGCGCTATTAAAGACGCTCCAGGATTAATAATATTCTCAAATGCTTTACAAATATTTATAAAAGAAAAAGTGCTCACTTCCATTGATTTCATGAAGTTTTCTTTTTCTATCTGGCAAAATTCTCCCTCTAAATCCTCTTTATTTGCAAAAGCAATAGCATGCACAATAAAATCAATCTTCCCAAACTCTTTTTCCACATCTTTTACAAACTCTTTAATTCCTTCATTATTAGTAACATCAAGTTCAAAAATGGGGCATTCAGGGTGATCATTTTCCTTTAAAAGTTTTTTTAAGGATTCGCCAAAACGCTCTGTTTGAATGCTAAACGCAATTTGAGCCCCGTGTTTTAGTAGTGAGTCTGAAATTCCCCAAGCGATGCTTCTTTGATTAGCAACTCCTAAAACAATCCCTTTTTTTCCGCTAAGTAACATGAGTTCCTCTATTTAGATGATATATAGCGGCTCAGGGATTTGAACCCCGGACACATGGATTATGATTCCATTGCTCTAACCAACTGAGCTAAGCCGCCAAAAATTTAGATTCCACAAATTTAAACAGAAATTAATGTGGTGGCAATAACATTAGTTAATCCTTTACCGCCCGCTCTTCATAATAGATTTTAGAGAGAATTTTAATTTCACATTATTCTGTTTTTTCTTAGAATCCGTTGAAAATTTTGTTTTCAGCTGATTTATCGTTGCCTTTTTTCGCTTAGGCCTCTTAAACCCTTTTGGGCCATTGCTATCGGACTCTTCTCGCATAGAAAGAGAGATCCGTTTCTGTTCTGCATCAGCAGAAAGAACTCTTACTTTTATAACGTCACCTGTAGATATTTCATTACTCGTATTCTTCACTGTTTTTCTTAAAAGCTCTGAAACGTGTATCATTCCATCTTGATGAACACCTATATCAACAAAAACCCCGAAGTCCGTCATGTTTGTCACAACCCCTTCTAACCATAAGTTTTCCTTTAAATCTGATATTTTTTTGACATTCGGGTTAAATTTTGCATAAACAAACCTTTTCCTCGGATCTCTATTTGGCCTTTCTAGTTCTTCTTTAATATCCTGTAAAGTTGGCAAACCTATTTCTTCATTTTCATACTTACCAAAATCAATTTTGTTTACATCAATATTCTTTGACAAGATTTCTTTTAGTTCACAACCTTCTTTTTCACAGATTTGATTAACTATCTCATATCTTTCTGGATGAACCGCTGTTCCATCAAGAGGGTTTTCTGCATTTAAAATACGCAAAAACCCAGCGGCTTGCTCAAATGTTTTTGGACCAAAACTGGGAATCTTAACTAAAACTGATCGAGAACTAAACGACCCATTCTTTCTTCTATATTCAACTATGTTTTTTGCTAATACTTTATTAACCCCTGAAACATATCCCAAAAGTGATTCTGATGCCGTGTTAATATTGACTCCAACAGTATTTACACAAGACAAAACAACCTGTTCTAACTTTTCTTTTAGTTCTTTTTGATTTACGTCATGTTGATATTGACCTACACCAATTGATTTAGGGTCAATTTTTACTAATTCTGCCAATGGATCTTGAACCCGACGTGCAATAGAAATAGCTCCACGAATAGTAACGTCTAAATCTGGAAATTCCTTTCTTGCAATTAACGAAGCAGAATAAACAGACGCACCTGCTTCACTAGCAATAAGTGCAATCGGTGGGTTTTCTAGCTCTTGAATAGATTCTGTGACAAAGTCTTGTATTTCTCGACTCGCTGTGCCATTTCCTATCGCAATAATCTCTACTTTAAAATTTTCAATCATCGCTAGTAAAATCATTTTTGATTCTGCTGCTTGGTTTTGTGGAGCAATTGGATAGATTGTTTTGTGATCTAAAAACTTTCCTGTAGAATCAATAATCGCTAATTTTGTTCCTGATTTAAAACCTGGGTCGACTCCTAAAATCACCTTATTTGTCGCTGGTGGTGCTAGCATTATATCTTTAATATTTTTTCTAAAAACTTCGTATGCTGCTTTATCCGCTTTTTTCTTCAGTATTAATCTTAATTCCGTTTCTATCGTTAATTTTATTAAACGGCTATATGCGTCGCCCACCATATTATTGAAATTTTCACTATACAGGCCTAATTCGTGAGAAATTGCTCTTTTCTTTAAGTAATTAATATTTCCCACATCATCCATTTCAATCGATGTTTTTAAAAAACCCTCTTTTTCGCCTCTTCTAATCGCTAAAACTCGATGAGATGGAATGGTAGAAACGGGTTCGCTAAATTCATAATACATTTCAAATTTAGATTTTTTCTCTTTGTTTTTTTCTCTTGCGCTACTTATCCAAGTTGCATTTTTTGCTTCTTTTTCTCTTATAAAAGCCTTCCACTCTATGTTTTCTGAAATTTTTTCTGCGAGAATATCCATCGCCCCTTGGATAGCTTCTTCAGCTGTTTTAATCTCATCATTTAAAAACTCAGCCGTTAACTCCGTTGATTTTATGTTAAAAAATTCTTTCATTTGAATTTTCTTAGACAATGGCTCAAGCCCTGATTTTATTGCTTTTGTTGCTCTTGTTTGTTTTTTTGGTTTAAACGGTAAGTAAATATCTTCTAAGGCAATTTTTGTTTTAGCTTCTTCAATTGATTGCTTTAACCCTTCCGTTAAAACACCAAGACTTTCTATTCTTTTTAGTACTGTTTGCTTTCTTTCTTCTAACTCTGATATTGTTTTAATTTTTTCTTCAATAAGAAACAATATTTCTTCATTAATCGATCCTGTTTGCTCTTTTCTATACCTTGCAATAAAGGGTATTGTTGCCCCTCCATCTAATAATTCAAACGTATTAATGATTTGATTTTCTTTAATTTTTAATTCTTGAGCTAAATTTTTAAAATGAGCTTCTATGCGTTTTGCTAATACTTTTTCAGTCATACCTTTATCCATCGTTTTTACTACGGAAAATTAACTATCAATACCTCTTTTTACAATTTTTATGAGTTTTTCCCAAAAAAAACTTTGTTTTATTGAAACTTCGACTAAAATTAGACAAAAATCGTACGCCTCCATTACTCAGCTGTGACAATCATTCCCCATATTTCACCTATAATTGTATTCAGATAGGGTTATTTAACCAAAAAAAAGAAAGGTTATCATGAGAACGAATAATTTTAGAGAAGAATCACACCTTTATTACATGTATATAAAGGATATTATTAAATACCCTTTATTAACTAAAAAAGAAGAAAAGGTTGTTTTAAAAAAAGTACAAGAAGGGAGTTCACGTGCGATTGAAAGGCTTGTTTGCTCAAATTTAAAGTTTGTCATCAATGTTGCTTTTATGTACAGAAATCAAGGTTTAACCTTAACTGAGCTTATTAATGAGGGAAACATTGGTCTCATTGAGTCTGCTAAACGTTTTGATTTAAATAAAAATATTCGGTTTATATCCTATGCAGTTTGGTGGATTAGACAATCTATTACACGTTCCCTTTCTGAAAAAGTTCGTATTGTTCGTATTTCAGCCGAAAAAGAGCTTTTGTTACGAAGAATTAATAAAAATCAAATAAAAATGAAACACGTTATTGGTGGAGGGCTTCGCATAGACACGAAAGACCTTGGTGAAAAAATGGGCTTAACTAAAGATAAAATGGATAAATTACTCGAAATGGGTCAATTTCATTCGTCCTTAGATGGTCCTTTGGATTCAGAAGCTGGAAATACATTAATGGACGTTATTGAAAACACAAAAACAGACTCTTCTGATTT
Organism: uncultured Bifidobacteriales bacterium; assembly: GCA_964557725.1. Taxonomy (GTDB): domain Bacteria; phylum Fibrobacterota; class Fibrobacteria; order UBA11236; family JADFYW01; genus CAZLBO01. The sequence continues at coordinate 8,443 of CAZLBO010000040.1, forward strand.
AGAGGCTTTCACTAATTCTCAAAGCAAATTTTTAAATAAAAATCTTGATCGGCTTTCTCCTCAAGAACAAAGAGTTATTCGATTATACTTTGGAATGTCAGACAATAAAGCTTTAAGTTTAGAGGATATTGGTGACATTATTGGTTTATCAAAGGAAAGGGTCAGGCAAATTAAAGAAAAGGGTTTGGCAAATTTAAGAAACTTTGAAATGCCAAGAGAGTTATTAATGGCTGCTTAGTTATTTTCTTTTTTATAAAAAAGCATACTTATAGTATGCTTTTTCCTTTTATTTAATTCCAATAAATTTATCTTACTCTTTTAGATTCGAGATGATTTGGCACTTTTTATTAAAGACATAAAGAAAAAAAATTTTTTAGTGATCGGTGATTTATTTATCGAAGAATATATTATTGGGACATCCTCTCGATTATCACCTGAAGCACCTGTTCCTATTATTAATGTTTCTTCCACTTATCAAGTTTTAGGTGGAGCAGGCAATACAGCATCTAATCTCTCGTCTTTAGGAGTAAAAGTAAAACTTATCGCTCCTTTAGGAAAAGATGATAATGGTGAAAAAATAAAAGAATTAGCAAAAAAAAATAAGCTTTCATTATTCCCTATTTTAACTTCAACTCCTACAATAAAAAAAACAAGAATTGTTTCACAAAACCAACAATTGATGAGGGTTGATTTTGAAACACTTGTTTCACTAAACACTATACAGGAGCAAAAGGTTTTTTTCCTTATTAAAAAAAATCTTTTGAAAATTGATGTTTTAATTCTTTCTGATTACAATAAGGGGTTTTTATCAGAAGCTCTTTGTCAAAAAATTATATCCCTTTGTAAAGACCAAAATATTATTGTTGTTTCAGATCCTAAACCCATGAATGGGTTATTTTTTAAAGACGCCGATTTTATTACACCAAACTGGAAAGAAGCACAAGAGCTTATAAATAAAAACAATTTATCCCCTTCTGCTAAAAACGTTACAGAAATAGCAAAATTAATTACTAAAAAATTTAAAACGAGTGTGGTTATTACTTTAGGCGAAGGAGGGTTGTTTTTTCTTTCTAAAGAAAAAAAGGAATCCTTTTTTCTCCCCACTGAAGCTAAAGAGGTTTTTGATGTTAGTGGAGCAGGGGATACTATTGTCGCTATTTTCTCTCTTGGTTTAGCATGTAGTCTTTCTATTAAAGATTCATTAAAGTTAGCAAATAAAGCTGCTGGTGCAGTCGTAGCAAAAAGAGGAACAGCTTTAGTCACACTTAGTGATATAGAAACCTTTAATGATTTTAATTCAAAATTATTATTAAGAAAAGACTTAGATTCTCTTTCTTTTAAATTAAAAAAAGAAGGAAAGAAAATAGTTACTCTTAATGGAAGCTTTGATCTTCTTCATTCGGGTCACTTACATATACTTAAAGAAGCAAAAGAACAAGGGGATGTTTTAATTCTTGGACTTAATAGTGATCAATCTATTAAAAGATACAAAGGAAAATTTAGACCTTTTATTTCTGAATTAGAAAGAGCAAAAATGTTACTTTCTCTTATTTATGTAGATTATGTCCATATTTTTAGTGAAGATAACCCTATTCTTTTTCTTCAAGAAGTAAAGCCGGATATTCATGTAAACGGATCTGAATATGGAGAAAAATGTATTGAATCTAAAATTGTGAAAAAAAATAATGGGAAATTATTTGTTGTTGATTTAATTCCTAATCTTTCAACAACAAATATTGTAAAAAAAATTAAGGCAAGCTAATAATATATGAATACTATAAATACATTAAATGATACTCATTTGATAACTTTTGAAGATAAACAAATTCTTTTAGTAGGAACAGCTCATATTTCTCAAGAATCAGTTGAGGTTGTTCGGAAAAGTATTTTAGAATTTGAGCCTGATCATATTTGTATAGAACTTGATGAAAGTAGATATAAAAGTCTTAAAAACAAAAAAAGTTGGGAGTCTCTTAACCTTTTACAAGTGATAAAGAAAAAGCAAATTGCAACTTTACTTTTTAGCCTTATTCTTTCTTCTTATCAAAAAAAATTAAGTTTACAAACAAAAGTTTCTCCTGGTTCTGAAATGCTAGAAGCAGACAATATTGCAAAGGAAAAAAATATTGTTGTTAGTTTTTGTGATAGAGATGCTAAAATCACTTTAAAAAGAGCATGGCGTTTAACTTCTTTTTATAAAAAAACGGTTCTTGTTCTTAATATTTTTGGTGGGATTTTTGATAAAACAAAAGTGGATGAAAAGTCACTAAACGACTTAAGACAATCTGATTCTTTAACTGAAATGATGAAGGAATTAGGAAAATCTTTACCAAGTGTTAAAAAGGTTTTGATTGATGAACGAGATCTTTATCTTGCTGAAAAAATAAAGTTGTCAAAAGGAAAAAAAATTCTTGCTGTTGTTGGTGCTGGCCATATCGAAGGAATAAAAGAAACAATTAGGGATAATATTAATGTTGATTTAAAGGCTCTCGAAGTCATCCCTAAACCTTCTTTAATTAGTCGCCTTTTAAGTTGGGCTATTCCTGTTCTGATTATTCTTGCTATTTGTTTAATTGGGTATTTTCAGGGATTTGATCAAGCTAAAGAAAATGCCTTTTTTTGGATTTGGGTAAATGGCTTTTTCTGCTCCCTTGGAGCGTTATTAGCCTTAGCTCACCCTATTACAATACTCGTCGCTTTTATTGCCGCTCCTATTACTTCACTTAGCCCTTTAATTGGAGCTGGTTATGTCACTGCTTTTATCCAAGTTTTAGTTTCTCCTCCTTCTATAAAAGAAATGCAATCTGTAGGAGAAGATTTTCAAAAAGTTAGACTTTGGTGGAAAAATAAGACTCTTAAAATATTTTTAGCTTTTCTTTTGCCTGGTTTAGGAAGTGCTATTGGAACTTGGATCGGTGGTTATGAAATTATAAAAAACTTTATTTCCTCTCTTTCTATCTTCTTTTCCTCTTTTTTTTGAGACTAATATTTTAGTGATAACTTCTAAAAAATGTTAATTCACATTGAAAGCTTTTTAGTTTCAATTTTTCAACATTTTAAACTATGAAAAGGTTTCCTTTTTCAACATTTAATACCCCTTACACATATTATTGTAAAAGGCTTCTTTTTATAGGTTTATACAGATTCTAAGTAATATTAATAGCTATTAACATGCCTATTATTATTACTTAGTTAAAATTTAAAATAATTATTAAAAAAGAATCTGTTGGTAAGAGTTAACTTTTAAAAAGCATCAACTTCTTTGATCTAGAGGAATGTTTTAAACGTTTAATTGCCTTTTCTTTAATTTGTCTAACTCTTTCTCTTGTTAAATTAAATTTTGTTCCAATCTCTTCTAGAGTATACACTGTATCTACCCCAATACCAAAATAAAACTTAACTACTTGTTTTTCTTTCTCTTCTAAGGTTTCAAGAATATCAGTTATTTCAATACTCAATGAGGTCTTTAGAACTTCATGATCAGGACTTTCCATGGTATCATCTTTTAGTACGTCAATTAGTTTGCCTTCTTCACCTTTGGTAATTGGGGCATCTAATGACATGTAAGAGCTACTAATTTTAATGACTTCAAAAACATCTGATTCTTTAATGTTCATATTTTTTGAAATTTCATTTGTTGTAGGAGTTCTTCCTAATTTCTGTTCCATATTAGCAACAGATTTCCCCATTTTATGAATAGTTCCTACACGATTAGGGGGAAGCTTTATTATTCGTGAGTGTTCTGCTAAGGATTGTAAAACAGCCTGTCTTACCCACCATACAGCATAGGAAATGAATTTGAAGTGCTTTGTTTCATCAAACCTCTTAGCAGCTCTTATTAGTCCTAGATTTCCATCATTGATTAAATCAGATAAAGGTAAGCCTTGATTTTGATAGTTTTTACAGACAGAAACTACAAATTTTAAGTTAGCTCTAATAAGTTTATCTAAAGCCTTTCTATCCC
>CAZLBO010000041.1:0-5302 GCA_964557725.1 uncultured Bifidobacteriales bacterium
GGCACCGGATCACCGGATCACCGGATCACCGGATCACCGGATCAAAAAAAGCATTGTTTTTTTACTCACCCTGTATTACATTGTATAGACAACAGTTGTTTATACACTTATGAAACTAGAAAAAGAAATTAAAACAGATAAGTTTGGCAGTCAATTCCAACGGGCAAGCTTAAGTGTCATCTTTACAGGAGTTTGGTTGACGGATAAATTCAATGCCATCCTTAAGCCCTACGGTATTTCCGAGCAGCAATACAATGTATTGAGAATACTTAAGGGACAAAAAGGAACCCCTATTAACTTATACTCTATTCAAGAACGAATGTTACACCGAATGTCTAATGCCACAAGGTTAGTTGAAAAGCTTCGGTTAAAGGAATACGTGAAACGCGAGACTTGTGAAAATAATCGCCGAAAGGTCGAAATTACCCTTACAGAAAAGGGACAGGAGCTATTAGTTAAAATTGAGAAGAACATTCAATCAGATGGCTACTTACAAGAATTATTAACAAAATGGACAGATGAGGAAGCCAAACAAGTAGGAGACCTTTTAGACAAGCTAAGGGAATAAAAAAATTTAAACAACTGATGTATATACAATATTAGTATAAACAATAAAGGAAAAGAAAAGATGAAACGAACACTAAAAAGCATCATAAATGGCCGTGCTAATGGTCTTATTCACGCTTACATCACAAACAGGCAATTAAGAGAGAGCCTTCAACCGATGGTTTTATTTGATTACTTAGAAGTTCCACTCAAACAATTTAAAGAAAATGGATTTGGATGGCATCCCCACTCTGGAATTGGAATTATCACTTATATCATAAAATCAGATATGCACCACCTAGACTCTGCAGGTAACTCAGGAAAAATTAGAGAAGGAGGTGTTCAGTGGATTTCTGCTGGTAATGGAATCTGGCACAATGAGAACTATCAATCGCTCCCAGAGTCAGACACAATCCTAATGAGTGGAATACAGTTTTGGATTCAACTTCCACCAGGTGCAGAAGATTCAAAAGTCATCTACATGGATGTTCAACCAGAGGATGTCCCCTCTCATCAAAACATCAAAGTAATTGCAGGGGAGTACAAAAAAACAAAAGGGGCCTTTAAAACTCCTATTGATTTGAACTATTTCTCTATTTCACTCGAAAAGGGCCAAACCTTTACCTATTCCATTCCCACCAATCATGATAAGGGCTTGGTTATGCCTTTTATCGGCAATATTGATTTTAATGGCCAAACCCTTTCCACAACTCAACTGGGTGTACTTGACCATCAAGGAGAGGAGGTAATCATCCAATCAAAGGATGATAAATGTGAATTTATTTTGATCACGACACCAAGTGTAGATTACAAAATGATTACGTCACGGGGGCAAATTCACACCAATGAAAAGTCCTTAGAACAAGCCACCCAACGGATTAATAAAATTGGACAGGAATTAAAAAATGATGGAAAAATTTAACACACACAAACAACAAAGGAGAATATAATGAAAATACTAACATGGGTTTTACGAGTCCTATTAACAGGGGCATTTATTATGGGAGCACTTTTTAAGATGACAACGCCCTATGCTGAACTTTTAACGAAAATGGCTTGGGTCGAAAACTTCACTCCCCTACTCGTCAAAATAATAGGGGGAATAGAGTTATTAGGTGCCTTGGGGATTATGCTTCCTCTTTTACTAAAAATAAAACCCAAAATTTCTGCTTACGCTACCATGGGGCTTTCATTAACCATGATAGGTGCTTTTAGTACGCACTTAGTACGGGGTGAATTTTCTATGGCACTAGCCCCTCTTGTTTTTTTAGTACTAGTCCTTTTTCTCACAAAAAGAACATTAAGTGAATTAAATCACAAGAATTAAAACAAAAGTATCATTCTGGTGCGTTTAGAATAACTACATAAAATAGAAGATTCTAAACAAACTGGAATGATAAGAAAGGAAGAAAAGGTTTCGATTACTTTAAAATACTCGTCTCAACTCGGCGTTCAAACTCAAGCATGCGCTCAAAACCCCAAATTAAGGAAATCTTCTTTTTTATCGCTTCAATAGTTTTATGCTCAAAAAATTCACGAGAGTAGACGGGTAAATCAAAAGTAGCCCAACGAAATTCATAATGATTTGCAGAAAATGAAGCCATCATTCGGCCCATGCCCTTCCAACCATCCCCTGTGAGGAATTTAAATTTTACCGCTGCGGTAATTTTGCCGTCATCATCGGGATCTACATCCACCTCAATCAAATGACGATATGCTTTTATCTCAGATAATATTTTGTTAATCATTGTCGGCCCCTTCGGTAAAGAAAGTAAAATTTAAATTTCTGATTTCCTAGTGATTAAATTCCATTTTCTTTTTAAAAAAAAAGGTTATTATTACCCCCATGATAAAAGAACAAAAAGGCCTTTTTCAGCTTAATAAGACAAGTAATAAGTCTAAAGCACGATTAGGTACCTTAACAACAGCTCATGGAGAAATTCAAACTCCCATTTTTATGCCCGTAGGCACTGCTGGCAGTGTCAAAACATTGACTTCTCAGAACCTCGAAGAAATGGGCGCAAAAATTATTTTAGGTAACACCTACCATCTCTATTTACGGCCTGGACTCGATTTGATTGAAAAAGCAGGGGGGCTTCACCGATTCATCAATTGGAAGAAACCCATGTTGACAGACTCTGGAGGATTTCAGGTCTGGAGTCTTTCAAAAATGAGAACACTTTCAGAAAAAGGGGCTGAGTTCCGTTCTCATATAGATGGAAGAAAAATTGTTTTCACCCCTGAATCAGTCATGGAAGCCCAACGCAAAATCGGGGCAGATATTATTATGGCCTTTGATGAATGCCCTCCCTACCCTGCTACGGAGCAAGAAATTCGAAAATCATTAGACCTCACCCTAAGATGGACAGAACGAGCGATTAACTGGCTTGCTGAAAATAAAGAAATCCATGGTTACCCCCAATATCTATTTGGCATAGTACAAGGGGGACTTTATCCTGAACAAAGAAAGCACTCCATTGACAAGTTAATTGAATTTGACCTCCCTGGTTACGCTATTGGTGGATTGAGTGTGGGAGAACCTATTCCTGATATTTACAGAATTGCAGATTACTGTACAGATCATTTACCAACAAATAAACCTCGGTATGTGATGGGTATGGGAACCCCACAAGATTTATTAGAACTCATTGCACGAGGGGTTGATATGTTTGACTGTGTCATTCCCACCCGCAACGCACGCAATGGAATGGTTTGGACGTGGGAAGGAGTCTTGCACTATAAGGCCGCACGGTATGCCAATGATTTAGAAACACCTTTGGATCCTCACTGTCAGTGTTATACTTGTCAAAACCATTCTCGTGCTTATATTCGCCATTTATTTAAAGCCAATGAGCTAACCGTGCTTCATTTAGCGTCTCTTCATAACCTTCACTTTTTTTGTGATTTAATGAAGATCGCGAGAGAGAAAATTGCAGAGGATACCTTGGAAGAATGGAGCCACGATTTACTTGAACGATGGAGAACAAGTAAACTGTAGACCCCCTTTCTAAGGCTTTTTGTATCAATGCTTAAGGTACAATAGGTTCTTTTTTTCTTTAAGATTTACTTGAGGTACTAATATATACAAACCACGAGGCAAGGCTTCTCCCTGATGGTATTCTCTATTTTTCAAGTCTATTACCCGATAACCTGGTTGCCAAGGAGAAGACAAAACGGGTTGTTTTAACCTTTTTGAAGAAACAATTCCTGTGGTTCCAAAATCAAGTTCCACATCTATCCAACCATTTTGGTCCCAAACATTCTCATTTTGCCCAATGGGCTTCATAGAAAAGCCACCGAATTTATCCTTATAAGTTTTCCCAATTTCTAAATGGGAATCGTCAAAATCAAACTGAGCTTCATTCCCTGTTTTTGAATTAGGTTGCATATCTAATAAAGCAGGTTGCCCTGGTGTACGTCGTTGCTCCTTGTAACCTGTGAGTCGAACACTCACACCTTTTCGACCGTTATACCATCTTGTATTCAGCTTCGTGCGGTATTCTACCCAATAAATAACTTTACCTGAAGGAATAATCAAAGCTAAAGTTTTACCTGAGCGAGTCGGGCTATCATGGGCATAAAGTCGATAAACCCCACTTTTTTGAGGATATACCACCTCTGTTTGTTCATCTAACCAACCGAGAACCCGTTTAGCTCTGACACTAAAATGTCCCTCTATGGCACCTGATCCCATTACATCATAAGGGTCGCCATAATCCAATAGCTGATCCGTATTTTCAGTACCAATCACATCTTTACCAGCTTCAATTGAAGCTGCATGATAAAGCCCTATGGAATGTCCCATTTCATGAGAAACCACTACACTTTCATATAATCCATTAATGTAGTTGTCTCCTCCCCAAACACCGTAGGAAAAGCCAGCCCACCCCACTCCTATTTCGGGGAAACTCACTACATATCTATCCCACTTCTCACCCCTTTTCATACCAGTCTTAACCACTTGGTCAGCTACCCAAGATTCAAAACTTCTCATGTTTGAGGCATAAGAAGCACCTGTTTGAGGAGCCGTCCAAATATCCTTATAAACTTCAAAGGTCATATTTAATTTACCATTTGAGTTATCTTTCATAAATTGAGAGACTTCTTTATTTACCTCATTCAGTTTTTCAACTGTCGAAGGTTTATAAGGTTTATCGGAAAAACCAACTCGAAAAACAATCACATGAATCGTTCCCTTAATCGTGCTATCAGGAGCTGCTGCCTTAGCCGCCCCTTTTTTTAATAACACAGGGGAATCTGGTGTCCCACACACAAACGGTCGCTTTGCAGCCATTCCCCAACTAATACATAAGGCTATACCCAATGCTACTTTACTCATACGATTCATCATCTCTACCCCTTTTTTTGTTAAACTTTAAACCCCTTAAAGTTTTTCTTTTTTATTTGAAAATTTATTTGAAAATTAATTACCAATAAAACGAATGATCCGACTAGCCGTTCCTTCGCTCTTTGCATTTTTATTTGCGGACATTTTTAATTCCATGGTATGCTTTTTATTCGCAAGCCCTGATTCAAAAACTAAAGTCCACGGTATATGTAGATTCGGGCTCCATTGTGTAAATTGATCGATTGTCCCCTTAACGCTTCCATCAATGGTATATTCAAAAATCCCAACATCAAACCCGGCAGGAATAATCACTCCAATAGCCGTCCCTGTAAACTCTAATTTTAGAGTGGCTCCTGGTGTTGTTGCTTCTAAAACAGGAAGATTCACAAACCCAGGGCGAGTCTTACC
>CAZLBO010000041.1:5312-12212 GCA_964557725.1 uncultured Bifidobacteriales bacterium
ACCCTTAGTCGGTTTCCATTTTGTCACACGTGTCCAGCCATTGATTAACTCAGCACTATCAATAGAAATAAACCGACCTCTAAAAAAACTAAAAGAATCCACTGGTTGTTCGGGAATAAAATGAGCTACTTTTTCAAAGTCAACGGGTAAAGAATCCTTCCAAGCCGTATCTAATAAATCAACAATAGCATCACTATAAATTTTAGTGCCTAAAGCCTTGGGGTGAACATTATTGCCAAATTCTTTCCATGTATAATTCTCAGCCACAAATCGAGCATTGTTATTCATAGATACTGCATAATGAACCCCTGATTTTTCATATTCAATCACTGCGGGGATTTCTTCTCCTTGAGTCACATAGGGGTAAAATTTTGAATGGGCAAAATGAAGGTACACAATATCAATATCCGGGTTATCTAACCTTGCTTGGCGAATAATACCCTCTGTTGCACGACTCACGGGTAATATTTCCCGCATATTATCCGCATCATTCACAGCCGTTTCTACAAAGAGTAAATCTACTTTTCCCTTCTTTAAAATATCGGTTTTATACCTAAAGGTATGCATCATTGCCCCTGCACTAGGGATACCTGCTCTTATAAAATCAAAAGTTGTTTGAGGAAATTTTTGCTTTAAATATTTTTCAGTATTAGTTCTCCAACCTCCATTAAAGGTAATAGACCCTCCAAAAAAGCCTACTCGTCCTCTTTTCTTCGTCGAAAATTCAAAACGAGAGTTGGCATAATCATCTCGGAGTATACTGCGGTTTTTATCCCATAAAACATATTTTTCTAATTGAAAATTCTTTGTCGCCCCTGTCACAGAAACCCCTCTTAATTTTAAGGGGTAAACGTTTTTTCCATGCACCAAAATATTAAAGCTATCCACCGTCACCGCTTTTTTTGCAAGAGAGCTTTCAAGTGATACCTCTCCTTCATTTATTCTTTGATTACCAGAAAAATTAACCCCTGATAATGTCATCAAGCCACTATAACTTTTTCCTTCCCTTTCAAAGCGATAGAGGTAGACTCCTGAACCCGCCTTCTGCTGGCTGAGTTCTCTTACATCCCAACGCAAGGTATGACTGCCACTGGGAAGCTCACCACTCATTAATGATTTTAACTTAACCCCTTGGGTATTATAAATTGAAAATTTTATAAAACTTTTTTTCTCTAATAAAAAAGAAAAACGGACATCGTTCCCACCCATAAATTTTACACTAAGATTTGAGAAGGTTTTTTTGCCCTTCTTCGTGATAGGTACGTTCAGTTGTCCAATAGAATAATAACCATTACTATCCGTTGTGGCAGTCCAAGATTGAACCCCTCCCACGGCATCAATATAGCGAACCGTTGCTTCAATAACAGGTACCCCTTTATCATCTGTGACTCGTCCTGAAAGTGCGCCAAGACAAAAAGAAGGAAGTACAAAAAAGGAAAGAATCACATAAAAAACTCTTCGCAAATAAGTGGAATCATACCAACGTCCCTTTATTGAAATACTGTTTTTATCATTCATTTCCTAGTCCCTCAATTTTCTAAAAACAATTGTATAATGCTATTGTTTAATTTAAGGGAAAAATCGCTTTTAGGCCATGCAAAACTGAACTTTCGAAAATCAATGGGTTCTTTTCGATTGAGAAGAGGAAAGAAGACGTCAAGAGAAAGGGAGTAGTCTTTATTCCCTTTTCACTATTATGGAATATTATGGAATAATTTTATCGATACTGTACTGAACGATACCAGAGGCCCCAGCCTTTTTCAACTTGGGAACAACCGTTTTAATATCCGCATAAGTGATAATCGTTTCTACAGCATACCAACCCTCTTCCGATAAAAGGGAAACGGTTGGGTTATGAAGAGCAGGTAATACTTTTATCACCTTTTTTAGGTTTGCTTCTTCTACATTGCACTTGAGGCCTTCGTAATTTTCTGCATGAAGCGTGCCTTCTAACAATAACTTAATGCTTTCTAATTTTTCTTTTTTCTTATTATCTGCCCAAGCGCCTTTATTTGCGATGAGAATCGTACTTGTTTCCAATAAAACGTCGATGATTTTCAAACGATTTGCTCTTAATGAAGAACCCGTCTCAGTAATATCCACAATAGCATCCACTAAACGAGGAGGTTTTACTTCTGTCGCTCCCCATGAGAATTCTACCTCCACAGGTACTTTTAATTTTTTAAAATAGCGTTTAGTGGTATTGACAAGCTCTGTTGCAATCCTTTTTCCCTTTAAATCTTGGGGCTTTTTAAATTTTGAATTTTCTGGCACCGCTAAAACCCATTTACATTTTTGACGAGAAACTTTACTGTATTCCAGTTCACAAACTGTTATTACTTTCGATTTATTCTCTTCTGTCCAGTCAAACCCAGTGATTCCGGCATCTAATACCCCTTGCTCCACATACCGAGGGATTTCTTGAGGACGCATAAAAATCAAATCTAACTCGGCATCATCCGAAGAGGGATAATAAGAACGAGAGGTGGCATTGATATTAATTCCTGCCTTTTTAAACAGTTCTAAAGTTGACTTCTGCAAGCTGCCTTTGGGTAATCCAAGTGTTAATTTCATTTTATCCTCTTCGTCTCTTGTGGTTTTGTCGCAATATAGTTTTTCTCACAGGATTTTTGGAGTGGAGCAACAGGAATTTTAATATCTTTAGCCTAACAATTAGGACAAAAAAAGGACTCGAACACCGTATGCTAAGCTCACTTAAATCGGCGCTCAACCATTATCGAGAAAATGCTTCACAGCATATTGATTACTTAAAAGATTTTACCCGTATCCCCAGCGTAAGCTTTCCTGGCTTTCCCCCAGAAGAAGTAGAGCGATCAGCCATTTTTGTACAAGAATTAATGGATAAAGCAGGGCTTGAAAATACTCAAATTTTAAAACTAGAGGGTACCCATCCTTATGTTTATGGAGAATGGATTCATCAACCTGATGCTCCTACCGTTTTACTTTATGCCCACCACGATGTACAACCTCCTTTACGAGAATCCGTCTGGAAGACCCCACCCTTTGAGCCCACTCAAGTAGGCGACAGACTTTTTGCCCGTGGGATTGCAGACGATAAAGCAGGTGTGATGATTCACATTGCCAGTATTGAGGCTTACTTAAAAACAAGCGGGCACTTGCCTGTTAATGTAAAAGTAATTGTCGAAGGTGAAGAAGAAATTGGTTCCGAGCACCTCGCTCAGTTTCTTGAAAAATATGGTTCACTTTTAAAAGCGGATACTATGGTTCTTACCGATTGTACAAATTACGATACAGGAATCCCTAGTCTGACCACTTCTCTCCGAGGCCTTGTTAGCATGGATATAACCGTTTCAGCTATGGACCATCCTTTACATTCTGGCATGTGGGGCGGGCCTATCCCCGATCCTGCCATGGGATTATCTAAAATGCTCAGTGGGCTTGTAGATGCAAAGGGACGAATAGCTCTTGATGATTTATGGAAAGAAGTGACTCCACCTACGCCAGAAGAGGTTGAAGCCTATCGTTCACTTAATATGGATGCCACGCTTTTTAGAAAACAATCGGGCCTACACCCTACAACCCACCTTTTTAGTGATCAAGAGCAATTACTTTTACAGATTTGGAGAGAGCCTTCTCTTGTGATCAATTCTATTGAGGTAGGTGGTAAAAAAATTGCAGGTAACGTTTTAATGGACTCCGCTTGGGCGAGGATAGGCCTTCGCTTAGTCCCCGATATGGATCCGCAAAAATGTGCGACAATCTTAAAAGATTACCTTAAAGAACATTGTCCATGGGGCTTAGAATTAACAATTGAAGAAGAAGCTGGTGTGGCTGCATGGAAGACGACTCCTACCCACCCTATTTTTAAAGTTGCCGCTGATTCTCTCAGTAAAGGTTATGGCAAACCAACGGTCTTTATTGGCTGTGGCGGAACCATCCCCTTTGTGGCTCCTTTATCGGATAAACTAGGCATTACCCCCGCTTTATTAGTCGGCATTGAAGATCCCTATACAAATGCCCATTCTGAAAATGAATCCCTATGTCTTTCCGATTTCCACAAAGCAGCTAATAGTCAAATTTACTTCTTTAATGATTTAGCTGAGTACTTCAAAAATAAATCTGATGAGAATTAAACCTTTTTCTTTACTTCAAATAGGTTCTTTATGAAGGTCGGAGTTTTTGATTCAGGTATCGGTGGCTTGACTATTTTCAAGTCCGTCACACAAGCTTGCCCTCAATACGATTATATCTATTTAGGAGACAATGCCCGAACCCCCTACGGCAACCGTTCTTTTGAAACCATTCTCAATTTTACGACACAGGCAGTGGATACCCTCTTCTCATTAGATTGTAAAATTATTATTCTCGCTTGCAATACTGCCTCGGCCAAGGCATTGCGAACCATTCAGCAATTTTACCTGCCTGTTAAATACCCAGACCGCCGAGTTTTAGGGGTCATTCGCCCCTCAGCAGAAAAGATAGCCGTGGAGAATCAAGATGTTGCGATTTGGGGAACCCAAGGCACCATTTCCTCCCAGAGTTACCCCCTAGAAATTGAGAAGTTAAACCCTCAATTAAACGTCATTCAACAGGCTTGTCCCCTTCTTGTCCCCTTGATCGAAAACTTAGAAGGGGATAATCAGGGAAGCGACTATTTTATCAAAAAATATTGGGAAGAGACCTTAGCACAATCCCCCAAAATCCAATCCATTCTTTTGGCATGCACACACTACCCCCTTCTTCAAAAACAAATCGAAAAAATTATTCCCTCTTCTGTTAAAGTCTTTAATCAAAGTCAATTTGTCGCCCCTGCTTGGAGCGATTACCTCCGTCGTCATCCTGAACTGGAATCATGTCTCACCCAAAATCAGCTTCGGAACTATTTAACTACCGAAAGCCCTGTTTTATTTAATCAACTTGTAAAACGGTTGTTGAAGGTTTCTGTTAGATCAAAACAGGTGGTGTTTTAGGGGTTAATCACTTCCGTTAATTAAGCCCAATTTTCCATTTTTAATTTAGGGATCCTTTTAAACTCCTTTACATTATTTGTTACAAGCGTTACGTCTGCAAACAAAGCATGAGTACCTATTAATAATTCCAATGGGCCAATTGGAATCCCTTTTTTCTTTAAATGAGAGCAAACTTCTCCATATAATATTGCAGATGCACTAGGAAAGTCTAAAATTTCAATTGAAGATAAAAATCCATTTAAAGCATTTTGATTCTTTTCCTGACTTGAGCTATTTGATACTCCAAACTGGAGTTCGCAATAGGTGATGGAGGATATTGCGACTTCTCCAATTTTTAATGTCTTTATTTTTTCGAATACTTTTTGGGGCGATTTTTTAATAATATAAATGCATATATTTGTGTCTAGCAAATATTTAATCAATCAAGACCTTCTCTTTTTTGGGTGGCTCCTTGTTCTCTTGACGCCATAAAATCATCTGAAAAGTTATTGCACGCTTCAATCATTGTACTCCAAGGCTTATTTTTTGGTATAAGAACCAAACAATTACCTAAGCGGTTTATATACACTGATTGCGACGAAACTCTATACTCTTTTGGGAGCCTAACAGCTTGACTTTGTCCATTTTTAAAAACCTTTGCTTCTTTTATCATAGAATAGGTATATATTAATTAGTATATACTTACAACATAAAAATGAGGTTTTTGCAATTAAACTTAAAATTCATCACCTAATAAAAAATCAATAATGTTTCTCCAAATAATTCCATTTTTCTCTCTCGGAAAAATAGTATCCATCGAGAGAACTATTTTAGGGTAATTATCAGGTACAGCTTCAAGTACAGAAAATTCTCTGTTAATGGTTGATTTTGAAGCGAGTAGGTAAGCAACTTGTATGTAAATTTTTGTATTATCACGAGTGGCTATAAAATCAATTTCACGGTCTTCTAACTTTCCTATAAATAGTTTATAGCCACGTTTTTTCAGCTCCAAATATACAATATTCTCTAATATTCCAGAAATATCCTTATCCTTATAACCTAATATTCCATTGCGAAGGCCAATATCACCAACAAAATATTTTTCTTGGATTTCAAGTATTTTCTTCCCGTAAATATCATATCGCTGTACTTTCTCGATTACAAAAGCAGCCTGCAAAAATGATAAGTAGTTGTAAACAGTTTCTAAACTTACCTTTCTTGATTCACTCTTGAAATATTTTGAAATGGAGTTTGCTGTAAATATAGAACCGATATTATCAAGAATAAATAACATTATTTTTTCAAGTAGAGCACTATTACGAACACTGTTTCTTTGAACAACATCTTTTAATACTATTGAATCAAATACCGCTCCTATATATTGAAACAAAGGTGCTTCTTCAAAATCAAAGTGATGTATACCGGGGAGTCCACCATAAATAAGAAACTCTTTGAAGCTATTCTCTTTATCGTTGCTCCCTCTAAAAATCATAAATTCAGAAAAAGAGAGTGGATAAATAGATATAGAAACATAGCGACCCACTAAGAGTGTTGCAAGCTCCGATGAGAGAAGATGTGCGTTTGAACCAGAAATATAGATATCGGCAATTTCATCACTTAACAGCGAGACAATCGCCTTCTCCCAATTTACAATTTCTTGAACTTCATCGACAAAGAGAGTGATCTTCCCACATTTATTGAATAATGCCATCGCCTCATTGTAAAGGTCTATCTCGTTTTTTATGTGTGCAAAACGTAGCGACTCTTTGTTTATAGATAAAATAGAATCTTTCGAAGAAATCTTATTTTTAACGATATAATCTTGAATCAGCCTTAAAATTGAACTCTTACCAGAGCGTCTAATACCTGTAATAACCTTTATAATTGGCTTAGAAATAAACGGTTTTACCTTTTCAATGGATAGTGTAAAAAAGTGTCTGTAAAAACTCCTATCCTTGAAGGATAGGAG
>CAZLBO010000042.1:0-3440 GCA_964557725.1 uncultured Bifidobacteriales bacterium
AATCCAGAGCCTAAGCTTATCCATATAGCAGATAAATCTTCAAGTTTTTTTAATGGAGGGAGTTTTCTAAAATAGATATCAAACTCTTTCTTCTTTAATTTTTTATGTAGTAACAAATACATAATGGCAATAATATTTGATATTCCAAAACAAGCAAAGGAGGAAAGGCTAATGACAATATGTAAAGAAAAATACTTCCCTCTGTAATTTAGAGGTAACCCCTCTGCCACTTCTAAAAATAAAACGGAAAATAAAACGCTAATAAACGCAGGTAATAAAGTAAAAAAACCAATTTGCCGAGTCTTACCAAAAAATTCTGACAAAAAGTGAGACCCACCTACTAGTAAAGAGCAAAACAATAACCCTTCACTCGCTGTCGCAATGGGAAGTCGATGCTCAACCCACCCTATCATACCAATAAGTACAATATGTAATAACAACGAGCATCTCAAAAAAAATTGAATACGACTCCCTCGTTGTTCATCCTCACTATAAAATTGTTTTGCGTATTGAAATGTTGTTGCACCATAAGCAAGTACCACAGCCCACTTCAAAAGATAAAAAAGAATAGTCATATTTTTACCAGTTAATCGTCCCTTAAAATATTAACTCTCAAGCCCATTACCTAGCATTCATTCCATTAAAGTACTTTAGATATTAACGCAAACTCACCAGGATCTTCAGAGAGATAAATGTGGCAATCATTCATGCCACTAGAGACTTTTTTCACATCAAGCCCCTTATGGTTCCTTAGTTTTTCTGCTTTAAAATTTTTTGACCCTGAAGGAGCAATTAACTCTAAAGAGTCTCCTTCTAAAATATTCCCTTTGATGTTAATCTGAGCTTCTTTTTTTTCTGAATCGTAACTACAGACTATACCCACAACCTGCGCCGTTTCTGAAGTGACTCGTGTCGTTTTATAGTTTTGAGGTAGTTCATCACGTTGTGGAATAAAAAATCCTGGAATATAACCCCTACTATCCAATTTTAAAATTTCATCTTTTAATTCTGGATCAAAAGGTAGCCCAGCTTTCAGGTTATCTAATGCTTTTCTATAAGTTCTTACCACTTGGCTTAAATAATAAATAGACTTTGTTCGACCCTCAATTTTAAAGGAGACAATGCCTACTTCATTAATCTTATCCAAATGTTCTATCGCACACATATCTTTAGAATTCATAATATAAGTGCCATAGCTATCTTCATCCATCAGCATCATATTATTGCCCATGTCACCTTCTTCTTTAAGGTAAAACTCACCTTCTAGAGGAACGTAATCATCGCTTTGCGGACTATTTTTAGCATAAAGATTGTATTTAAACCGACAAGCATTAGAGCAATTCCCTTGGTTTCCGTCCCTGTAACTCATATAGTTGGATAGCATGCACCTTCCTGAATACGCCATGCAAATCGCTCCATGAACAAAAGCTTCTAACTCTATATTAGGTACATTCTGAGTGATTTCATTTATCTCTCTCAAGTTTAATTCTCGACTGAGTATGATTCGCTTCACCCCTAAATCTCTCCAGAAAGTAGCTGTACTCCAATTCGTACAATTTGCCTGAACAGAAAGATGAACCTCTAAATCAGGAAAGTTCTTTCTGACATAATTTATCATTCCCAAGTCACTCATAATAAGAGCATCTGGTTTTAGATCCGCATAATCGCCTATGGATTTTTGAAAGGGAAGTATTTTGTTGTTATGTGGGATGATATTGGAGGTTAGGTAGAATTTTTTTCCTTTCGATTGAGTGTAATCAATCGCCTCTTTAATATCCTCTAACCCTGTAAAGCCATTTTCTCTGGTTCGCAATGAGAATTTAGGTTGCCCCGCATAAACAGCATCCGCCCCAAAAGCCAAAGCATATCTTAATTTCTCAAAGTCCCCTGCTGGAGCCAGTAATTCCATACTCATGTATACATCCATTTCTCGCTCCTAAGAGCGAGTTTATTTTTTAATTCTTATATACATTATCGTAGATAAAATTCACTAAGCCTTTCACAGAGATTAAACCCACTTTTCCTTTATTTTCAATCGGCAAGTGACGAAAGCCACCAGAAGCCAACTTGTTAATCGCATCAGCAATGGAGTTTGCGTCTGTTAATGTTTCAGGGTGAATAGTCATTACCGTATCAACAGTGGCATGGTCCCTATCTACCGATTGTAAAACAACCTTTAAGATAATATCTCGTTCAGAAAGAATCCCCACCAATTTATCTTTTTCCATCACAGGAATACAACCAATCTTCTTTTCTTTAAATAAGTGAATGGCATGTGCAAGAGTATCCTTGGGAGCTACAGAAATAATATTCTGAGTGCCATGAGCTAACATTGCTTCAGCTATCTTTTTTTTTAGAACTTTTAAAATAGGTTTTTTTGACAAAGCCTTTTCATCATGCTGTTCACGCATAATATCCATTTCTTCTGTATTAGAAGCTTTTTTAACAATAGGAGTCGATTGCGTTTTTGGCCCTTCCCCTGTGACTTCCCAATACTCTTGACCTTTCAAAAGCTTTTGAATTGTTCCTCGCCCTTGAGTTTGAATAGCCGATTTCACTTGCTCCTCTACCAATTTATCATAGGGTGCACGAGAATTTACATCTCGAAAAACACCTATAGGAGTAGGGAAATCAGGGTAATTCATTTGTGTTAACATATAAGCGTATGATGGGTTTGGATTATGAGCGTCATGAACGATAATATCATCCAACGTGATTCCATTTTCGCCAATTGTCACAATCTCTGGTTCAGAACCACTCAGGCGAATGCCCTTGTTTTTTTCTTTTCCAAACACTAAAGGTTTTCCATGTTCTAGCATCAATAAACGATCATCTCTTACCTGTCTTCCAGAAACATCATCCCATGCTAGGTTATTAAATATCACGCAATTTTGAAAAATCTCTATAAAAGAAGTTCCCTTGTGCTTTGCTCCAATACCAAATATTTCGGCCATATGCTTAGGATTTGTATCCATTGTGCGAGCTACAAAAGTCCCTTCCGATGCTAAGGCAAAACAGAGAGGATTAAGTGGATGTTCAATAGAACCTAAAGGAGAAGTTTTTGTTCTTTTACCTGATTCAGACGTTGGGCTATACTGCCCTTTAGTTAATCCATATATTTTATTGTTAAACAATAAAATATTGATATCTAAATTACGACGAATCACATGTAATAAGTGATTGCCTCCAATACTCAAGCCATCTCCATCACCTGTAATCATCCAAACAGATAGATCAGGATTAGCCACCTTCACTCCTGTTGCTACAGTAGGAGCACGGCCATGGATTGTATGAAACCCATAAGTATTCATGTAATAGGGAAATCGACTTGAACAACCAATTCCACTAATCACTACAAACTTCTCTCTGGGGATTCCCAATTCAGGAAGTGTTTTTTGAACCGCATTTAAAATAGCGTAATCACCACATCCAGGGCACCA
>CAZLBO010000042.1:3450-12185 GCA_964557725.1 uncultured Bifidobacteriales bacterium
GTGTAATAAAATCTTTTCGAGATAACTTTTTTTCTTCTATAGCTACAGTCATTTTTCCACTTCCTACAATAAAGAGGTTATTTGAGTTTTAATTTCAGACACAGTAAAGGGTTTTCCTTGCATTTTAGAATAGGTCTTTGTATCCACAAGGTATTCCGCTCGAAGTAACAGGCTCAATTGACCGCTATTCAACTCAGGAACCAACACTGTTTCAAAGCTTTTTAAAAGCTTCCCTAAATCTTTAGGAAAAGGGTTGATGTATCTCAAGTGAATGCTACTTACAGTAACCCCTTCTTTTTGTAATTCATCCACAGCAGAGGTTATCGCTCCATAAGTCCCGCCCCAGCCTATGACTAGAAGTTTTCCTGATGTTTTGCCCATGACCTTTGTCGGAGGGTACATATCAGCCACTCGTTGAACCTTTTCAGCCCTTAATGCTGTCATTGTTTCATGGTTGTCAGGGTCATAAGAAACACTTCCTTCTTCATTCTTCTCTAAACCACCAATTCGATGTTCTAAAGTAGGTGTTCCAGGAATCGCTAACTTTCTCGCTAAAGTTTTTGGATTGCGCCCGTATACTTTAAACTCTTCTCCTACCTCTGCATTTTCAATTTCAATTTCAGGTAATCCCTGAATAGAAGGAATTTTCCAAGGCTCTGCACCATTCGCAATGTATCCATCACTAAGTATCATCACAGGAGTGTTATATGTAACGGCAATCTTAACCGCTTGTATAGCAATATCAAAACAATCTGAAGGAGACTTTGGTGCTAAAATTGGCATAGGACTCTCGCCATTTCTACAGAACATGGCTTGTAATAAATCTGATTGTTCTGTTTTAGTGGGTAGCCCTGTACTTGGCCCCCCTCTTTGAACACTCACAATAATAAGGGGAAGCTCTGTAATCACAGCCAAACCCATAAACTCCGACTTCAAACAAACTCCGGGGCCACTTGTACTAGTAATCCCAATCTGTCCGGCAAAACTAGCTCCTATAGCAACACCAATCGCACTAATTTCATCTTCGGCCTGTACAGTTTTTACATTAAAGTTTTTGTACTTTGCTAAGCCTTCAAGAATTGTGGAGGCTGGTGTGATGGGGTAACTTCCTAAAACTAGATCTCTTTTCGCAATATCAGCAGCAGTGACAAGCCCTAAAACAATTGCCTCATTCCCATTAATTTTACGATAAATTCCTTGGTCTACAATCGCTTTTGCCACTCTATAATGAGTGGGCATCTCTTCTACAGTTTCGCCATAGTAATAGCCCGCTTTAAGCGCCTTTGTATTAGCTTCAACAACTTCAGGCTTCTTGCCCCACTTCTTTTCTATCCAACCTAAGGAGTAATCTAAGTTCCTATCATAAACCCAATACATAAATCCCAAAGCAAAGAAGTTTTTACACTGAGCTTTTTGAGGCGATTTTAAAGGGCTATCAGACAATGCTGTTTTCGTCATTTCAGTCATGCTGATTTTAACTAAGTGGTATTTACTTTCCAAACTCCCATTTTCAATCGGATTCTCTGAATAGCCCGCTTTTTTAAGATTATCAGGAGTAAATGCGTCTGAATTGACAACAAGAATCCCTTTCTCATTTAAATCCGCTAGATTTACTTTTAAAGCGGCAGGGTTCATTGCAACTAATGCATCGGGTGAATCCCCTGGAGTTAAAATCTCCTTACTTCCCACTTGAATCTGAAACCCTGATACCCCAGGAAGTGTCCCTTGTGGCGCTCGAATTTCAGCAGGAAAATCAGGAAAAGTACAGATATCATTGCCTAAAATGGCACTACTATCCGTAAACTGGTCACCAACTGTTTGCATTCCATCCCCAGAATCACCTGCAAAGCGAATAACTACGGACTCTAAATCTTCTATTTTTTTTGTTTGGGTAGCCAACTTCTTCATCCTCCAACAGTATCTTTTGAAACAAGGCCTTCTTCTGGCGGAAGATTCAATATCGCATGGGGTAAATGTTCTGCGATAAAATCAACCATCACTCGAACAGAAAGTAAACCCAAAATTTTTCCATCTTCACCAATCGGTAAATGCCTAAACTTCTTTTGTCCTAAAAACTTAATGACCTCTGCCACGCTGGTTTCAGGGGTTAATGTAATGGGTGCTTCAGTCATCACTTCACTCAAAGGGGTTTCTCCTCCAAGGTCTGTTCCAACAAAATGCAACATCACATCCCGTTCTGTAAAAATGCCAACGAGCTCATTTTTATTATTATTAATTAAAACACAACCTGTTTTATTCTTTTGCATAGACTTTATCGCCTGTACAATGGTCGAGTCAACCTTTTCAATTACCGGTTTTTGCAAGGGTAAATTGCCCACTGGTTCTTCCCAGAATTTTTCTTTTGCAGTCATTTGAAACTAGTCCTTTCTACATGCATCTTAACTAAAACTTCTTTAATGCAAAACTATGTGATTTTAAGCAGAATTTCAATAACTAACCGCCTAAAGTATACATTTGATTTGCTGTAAACTTCTCTCTCACCATTGGCTTATCTGCCACAGCCCTTTCAACCGCAGAGATAATCATTTTGTCTTTATTTGGCACATCCAAATACCTTTTAACATCATGGGATTCTTCTCTAAACAAACACCCCAATATTTTACCAGTAGATGTCAGGCGAATTCTAGAACAATTTTCACAAAATGGCATACTTTCAGAAGCTATGATTCCAAAGCTCCCCTTCTCCGTCCTAAAATTTTGCGATGTTGAGTCCACTTCTGATACAATAGGCCAATAACCGTAGTGTTTAGAGACCAAAGAAAGGATTTTATCCCGAGAGACAAACTGCTCCTTAAACTGCTCCTTCATCACTCCCATATTCATCACTTCTAAAAATCGAATAGAAATTCCTCGGTTAAAAGCAAATTCTAATAGTTCGGGGATTTCTTCAAAATTGTATTTTTTCATCACCACACAATTCAGCTTTAATTTAAAATCAAGATCATTGGCAAGGTTAATCCCCTCAATCACGTCCCACAATCCATCCCGTCGGCTCATTTTTCTGAAAACTGTCGGATCCAAAGTATCAAGAGAGATGTTAATATTATCTAACCCTGCATCCTTCAAATTCTTTAATTCTGGGCGGAGTAAAATCCCATTTGTTGTCATCCCTACACTTTTCAATGGTAACGTCTTTAATTTTGCAACAAATTCAGCAACTTTAGGTCGCAACAAAGGTTCTCCACCTGTAATTCTTACCTCTTGAAGTCCTACTTCTTCTACTAAGACTTGCACAATTTGAAACAATGAATCATAAGAAAGTAAGTTTTTATTTCCTGAGAAAACGGGGTTCTCAGGCATGCAATATTGGCAACGAAGATTACAAACATCCGTTAGCGATACTCTTAGTTTTCTTATCGTCCTTTGATATGCATCTATCATTAAAATGATATCCTTATAAAAAAAATAGCCTTTCTCGATTATTTACAGGTTCTAAGAACCGCATCACCTTTTGGCTTTCTCATTCAGAATATATTAAGACTCTACCTAATTGCGTGTAGAAAATTCAACCAGATTTTGACTTTTTGTCAAAAAATCAAATTCCTTTCTCTTAAATTATCTTTAAAGAAGAGGTATATTAGATAAAAAGGGAATGCTTCTTCCTTTTTTATGAGATAGATGTAAATTTGTATAAAAAATTGAATGAAGAGGTCTTATTATGTTTGGGTTACCAGGTGGTTCGGAATTAATCTTACTGTTTCTTGTTGTTTTATTGTTTTTCGGTGGTAAAAAAATCCCTGAAATAGCAAAAGGCCTAGGAAAAGGAATTAGAGACTTTAAAAATGCACAAAGTGGAAAAGACACAGAGAAAAAAGACCTGAAAGAAAAGATCTCAGAGGATTCTTCGTCCGAATCTTCTTCTGACTCAAAAAAGTCTTAAAAATATTTGAGTTTTAACTCACACATAACAAAAAACAACTAACATGTATCCCTCTCCCTATTTGGTTCTAGGGGTACATTGTTCTTGGGCTAAATGCTTTTCATAAATAGCTTAACTTAAATTAAATTAAAAACAATCCTAGCTCTTAACCCTCTTTTTTGTTTGTTGATTCATTCGAATCAAAGCTGTCACAAACAGAAATAATAATTCAACACCGATGTATACCATCAAGTTAATAAAAATCCCCGATGTAAATCCATAAGAGTGAAGTCCTACCCCTAGTAAGTTCACTCCAAACCAAGCGAACATCACCACGATAATCCCCAAAATACTGCCGACAGCCATACCGTAACCTTGCAACATTCCATCAAGGCGAGCATGTAACAAGATTGCACACCACAATACAATTAATAGAGCTCCGTTTTCTTTCGGATCCCAGCCCCAAAATCGACCCCAAGATTGATCCGCCCAGATACCCCCTAATACGGTTCCGACAAAAGAAAGTACCAGACCAAAAGCTAATATGCCATACAATGAACGATAGGTCTCTTTCAAAGTCTTTTTATCCGTCTTGAGCAACTCTTGAATAATATAGACATGGCCTACGACACCCGCTAAGCAAGCTCCTGCATAACCCATTGTAATTGTGACTACATGAGTCGCTAACCAGAAGTTAGAGTCCAGTACTGCCACGAGCATGCCCATGGTGTCTCCCTCTAATGCGTACTTGGCAGCAATCATCATCATAAGGAAGCCTGCAATACAGGAAACCAATACACCAATCGTTTTTTTCTGGATCCACTCTGAAATAATTCCCAAAAGAAAACACATCCAGCCCACAAAAATAAAAGTTTCATAAAGGTTGGTTACAGGAGGTCTTCCCATAATAATCATTCGGGAAATCATACCAAAGGTATGCAATGCAAAGGCAACAAGAGACAAAGAGAGCCCTAAACGATACATCCATTTTCGCCAGAACATTAAAGAAAACAAAAGAACTATCGACGCAAATGCGTAAAGCACCTTTAACCAAAAGAAAGCATTTATTTTATTATATAGCAGTTCAAGTTGAGGGGAAGCAAGGGCAATCTTCTCACCAATTCTCCCCTTCTGATGGAGTTGATACTCTAAGATATTTTTATCAAAGCTCGTTTGATCTTTATTTAAATAAGCGACAGTCACCTGAGCTAATAGCTTGATATCACCATCTACCGTATTAACCAATGAACGATTATTTATCGCATCAGGGGGGCTTAACCAGTTCTCCTTATCATGAATCATCGTAGGAATCAAACCAAGATTGATATTTTTATAATACCCCGCCCAGTCGTACATTTTTTGAGATAACCTTAATGCTTCCCGTTCAAAAGAAGTCCATTCCGTTGTACTTTTTTTCGTCTGCAATTTTCCAATTACCAGATAAATTAAATTCCCCTTTGAAAATAAATCGTAAAAAGAGTAATCCCTATTTGGCTCCATTCCCAAATATACAGCTAACCCACTATCTAAAATGCTGAAATTTGAACGAGGAATAGCATATTGAAAGGCAGCCATCAAAGTGACATATTGATTCAAATTATGATAAAGTCGCAAGAGTTCCCTTTGAATACCGCTTCTTTTCTTTTCCTCAATTTTAAAGATAGTCATCACTCTCTTGCTCAGCTTCTGAAGCCCTGGTGAAACATCCTCATAAGAATACTTTCGAGAATCTTTAGGCTTTACCCCTAAATCTTCCATTACCTGTGGATTATTAATCAGAAATATATTGTCTGTATTCGTTCCTTCCGCTCGAAAAAAGACCCTCGCTAACCAATTCATCGCCGACTGGCCATTATAGCTGCTCTTTCCTGAAAATTGAACCAATACATTCTGAGCATAAGTTCCCAATGGCTTTTGTCGCCCCTGCTCTAAAATCAAAAGACCTTCCATCTTTTTGACATCAATGCTTTCTAAACTATCAAAACTCGCCTTTGCCTTAAGAGAGGAAGTTAATGATAAAGCCAATAATAAAGCTGTACATATTATATTACGAATCATCTTTTTGCCTGCTTTCGAATAGCATACTTAAATAACATCTGAAGAAAATGAATAAGCATCCCTAGTGCCACAATAATAGTGGAAATATAAGGCAGCATTCTTCCTGGATGCTCAACAATGGAAAATGTAGAAGCCTCCCCATCAGCTGATTGGGAAAAAGAAGCTTGATAAAAGGTATAGTTTCCAACCCTTAACGGTTTATTCATTGATATCACTAACTCCCTGGGCATATTATTTTCTGTAATAACCACCCGACTCGCATAACTCTTCGCTTTTTGAGTTCCAGGATATTCTTCCTTCATAAAATCCAATAAAGACACCGTCACAGGCAATACATGCCTCCTGTGATTTAGTGCAAAGTAGTAAATCTTTCCACCAATTAATACGGGAGTCGCCTCGCTCTCCCCCCCATATAGAATCAAACGATTTGTTTCTTTTTGCCCCTTCAGAGAAGAAACATCAAACTCAACCCCTGGTATGTTTTGTACAGGGTCACTTTCAGAACGAAGAGGTTTTAAACTCTTTATTCCTGAAACATTGAGAAGCTTTAGTTGATTGCCTTGAGGAAGCGCCCCTCCCAATATCCCATTACAATTTTCATAAACACCATAAAATTTTACTTTAAGCGAATGCTTATTAAAAATAATTTCTTCTTTTTGAGCAAGTTCTTGAAGTTCATAAGCTTCAACATTTTTTAAAAGAGTGTCTTCTACAAATTCTTGACTCCAAACGGACAATTCCCATAAATGATAATCTTGACTCACGTTAGAGCCTTTACCTTCTTCAAGGGTTAAATTTGATTCTTGAGCATAATGATAAGTGACCCAAGAGCTATACAATAAAATACACAGGCCAAAGTGTGTTAAATGAACACCAAATTTTGACCACTTATATTGAAATTTAAAAAGGGCAGCAAATAGTAAATTGACTCCAAGAATCCATATAATAATCCTCGCTCCAGGTAAGGGTAAAACACCCCATTTTGCAAACCACGCATAGAAGATTTTTTGTTGAGCAGAATATAAACCCTGATCAACTTGATGAACAGTTCCCCAAAGAACGAGAACAAACAACCACATCAAGCAAGCCATCGTCAACTTGTATGAGGCTAGAAAATGAATGACTTTATTTTTAGCTAACTTCCTGCGATTCAATTATTTTTTTTCCTTCAATGATTGGCATAATTCTATAAATTTAGCCTTATTTAATTTTAAAACCTTTTTATCCCCTGTCATTTTGACAAAAAGAGTTTTTTCTCCTACAGGAACAATCGCACCAATTGTCGATTCTGTGCTCCCTAACCCTCCTGATAGTATTTGAGTCAAGTCAACGAGAACTCCTGAGTACCCTTCCCCTATTTTTACCGAATCTAAGTTCTCAACAAAAAGCTCCATTTTTTTCGAGCTTAGAGGAATCATTTTTAATTGTCGCATCCATCTACTGATATTACTTTTTAAGCCTCCCCCATTCCCTCCCAAGAGCGAAAGGCTGGCTTTTGCATATTTATTATCCTCAAATAGAGAAAAAGAGGCAAACTGCATGGTTTTAGGTAGGTTTTTTGTCCACCCTGCTGGCATCTCCCAAGTCATACTTGGATTTTTAACTTTGGCCTGTGCCCCTTCTGTTGTGAGTGCTATTGAAACTACCTTCTCTTGGTATTCAAAATGTTTTTTACTTTCTCTACAATTCGTTATAAAAACGAAAAAAATAGCCCCTATTATAAGTCGATTCATTTTTATTCTTAAAATCCTCTCTAAATAATTTATATCTCTGTGTGTAAATAGTAATTTAGTAAAAATAAACAAAATAAAGCCTGCTATATGACACGTAAAATCAGTTTGATCCTCACACTTACCCTAATAACCTTTTTTAGTTGTATAGAAACACTCTGTCAAACAAAAAAGGTAACCAGTTATCAAAAGCCTACCATGGCAATTCTCCCTTTAGTCAACCTTAAATCAGAACAACCCTTACCCGAACTAACAAAGCGGCTTCGCTCCACACTCCAAAAACTTCAAAGTTTTAATATCATGGATATCGGTACTCAAAACAAAAAGTTAATTGAGTACAATCATGATTTAAGCAAACCCTGTAATTCAAAAGAGTGTGCTTTTGAATTAGGCGGGCTCCTTGAAACAAATTACATCTTATTTGGTTCTGCCTCACGATTCAATGATATGGGGTTAGTTACCATTAAAATATTAGACTTAAAAGAATCTAAAATCATCTGGTCAAGAGCTTTAACTTCTCACCATAAAAGAACTGCGATTGAAAACACCTTTGTTACTTTATACAAAGAATTGATACAAACGGATATCACTACGATAAGAAATAACAGTGAAAAAACCTTAGCTGTATTAGACTTTAGTGAAAATTCACTACAATCGAAAATTCTATTCGAGCGTATTTTAACTCATGCCTATAAATTTGGATATGCAGATGTTATGAGCCCTGAAGAAGTGAAGGAAATGATCACCGCACTAGATATAAAAAAAGAAACTGTACTGAACTCTATTGAGACCATACTAACCATTGGAGAGAACTTAGGAGTTTCAGCCGTTCTCTACACCAACCTCTCCACAACAGGTATTAACTTAAAACATCAAATCGCATTGTTTGATGTTACTGAAAAATCAGTTATTCTTTCTATGCCTCCACTGCCTAAAGCAAGCTTCACAGACGTCCTGTTTATGGAAAGACATTTCTTTACTTCCTTCAGTAATATTGTTCCATAATATACGCCCTTTTTTTACCATTTCCCCTTTTCTCAGTAAAAATACCCCAAAGAACAGTTGAT
>CAZLBO010000043.1:0-12082 GCA_964557725.1 uncultured Bifidobacteriales bacterium
ATCTCAGAAATGACATTAAGTTATTTACGTGACAAAAACAAAAGAGAAGTTGACTTTCTGATCACACGAAACAGTGAGCCTTGGATATGCTTAGAAGTAAAAACAAGTGATAAAAATATATCCAAATCACTTTTTTACTTTAAAGAATTAACAGGAGCTCCCTACGGATTTCAGCTCACTTTCAATGCCCCTTTTGTTCATCAAAATTGTTTTAAAGAATATGACCCTATCAAAGTCCCCGTAACAACATTTCTCTCTCAACTTGTATAAAACTTTAATCCTCAAAAAAAAAAGAACCACTATTCTTAAAAACTGAGTAAAGCCCCTACATCGACTTTTGTTCGATTAGGGACAACCAAGGCAGAACCCCAATTTTGTGATTGGAACAAATGTTGAATCACCTCGTTCACCTGCTTTAAGGTTACTTTTTCAATCTGTTCTAAAATTTGTTCTTTACTTTTTACAGGGCGGCCACTCAAAACAGAGCGTGCCAGAAAATTCATTTTACTATGGGTCGATTCAATTTCGAGCTGAAAAGCACCTTTGATATTTGCTTTGGCAAACTCTAGCTCTTTAACTGTAATTCCTTCTTTTTTGAGCGATGAAAACTCACGATTCAACACATTAAAGCATTTTTTTAAATGAGCGGGTTCCATGCTAAAAGAAACATTAAACATCCCCCCATTCACCAAGGTCTCCGTATAGGTGTTAATATGATAAACATACCCGTAATCTTCTCTTACCCTTTGAAAGAGTCGAGAGCTCATTCCATCACCCAGAATGCAGTTTAAAATCGCTTGAGGCATACATCGTTTATCCGTTAAGGCAAATGAGGGAGTCCCCATTAAAATGTTAGCCTGTTGGATGTTCCGTTGTTCAATTAAATGAATGGGGTTTGTTTTTTTGACCAAGCG
This sequence comes from uncultured Bifidobacteriales bacterium, assembly GCA_964557725.1. Classification (GTDB taxonomy): domain Bacteria; phylum Fibrobacterota; class Fibrobacteria; order UBA11236; family JADFYW01; genus CAZLBO01. The sequence goes on from CAZLBO010000043.1 coordinate 915, forward strand.
TTCAAATCGGTTTCGGGAGGCCACTTCAGAAGGCTGTAAAAGGCCTTGTGAAACCTCTCTCACCAAACGCACCACTTCACTATGGTTTACATTACCTGCCACTACTACATAGACAGGAAGGTTTGTTTTTATCTTTTTTAAGTGATTCTTCAAATGCACTCGTTTTAGCTTCTCAACACTCTCTACCGTACCTGCAATAGGGTAACTTAAACTTTGTTTACCAAATAATGCAGGGCCAAATAAATCATATACACGTTCATCGGGGTTATCGTCACAGCCTTTGAGTTCTTCAATGACCACTTCCCGTTCTTTTCTTAATTCTTCTTCATCAAAAATAGGGTCTAACACCATGTCCAGTAATACATCTAGAGCCCTGGGGACTTCTTCTGTTACCACACGGGCGTAAAAGCATGTTTGTTCTTTTGTCGTATAAGCATTAACCTGACCCCCCTTTTCTTCAAGGGTACGGACAATTTCTAAACCTGTTCGTTTATGCGTTCCCTTAAACACCATATGCTCGTATAAATGCGAAATGCCATTATTAGAAAGGCTCTCATCACGAGAGCCAATATCAAGCCATACGCCTACACTAGCAGAAGGAGAGGAAGGAATCCTCTCCGTCAATACAGCTATTCTATTTGATAATCGGGTAATCCGATGGGATAACATGAACCCTCGCCCCTTTGTCTAATGAGACTATCGAAACAAATCGATAGTTAAGCGGCAGGTTCAGCTTGTTTAGCACTAAGACGAACGCGACCTTGAGGATCTACTTCGATACATTTAACGTTAATCACGTCGCCTGTAGAAAGAAAATCTTCGACTCGTTTGCCTCTTTCAATCCCTAATTCAGAGATATGTACTAAGCCTTCTTTACCAGGTAACACTTCTACAAAAGCACCAAAGTTTGTGATGTTTTTAACTTTACCTTTATAAACAACGCCCACTTCAACTTCTTTAAATAATTCTTCAATCATTTCAATTGCCTTAGTCGCATTAATTTGCTTAGGTCCAGTAATGGTAACTTCTCCTGTATCACTGATATCTAAATTAGCACCTGTGGCATCTTGGATTCCACGAATTACTTTTCCGCCAGGACCAATCAAATCTTTGATTTTTTCAGAAGGAATTTTCTTATGTAAAATAGAAGGAGCAAATTGAGAGATAGACTTAGGTTTCTCCAAGGCTGTTTTCATTAAACCAAGAATGTGCATACGACCGTCTTTAGCTTGCTTTAATGCTTTAAGCATTAACTCCGTTGTGATTCCTTTGATTTTAATATCCATTTGAAGAGCAGTGATTCCATCAGCTGTTCCGCAAATTTTAAAATCCATATCACCTAGGTGATCTTCTGTTCCTGTAATATCAGTTAACACTTTTACGCGTTTGCCATCGGAAATAAGCCCCATGGCTACTCCTGCAACATGAGTTTTAATCGGTACGCCAGCATCCATCAAGGCTAAAGAGCCACCGCAAACACTTGCCATAGATGAAGAACCATTTGATTCTAAAATCTCAGAAACAATGCGAATTGTATAAGGAAAGGAATCGGAAGTAGGCAAAACAGGTTCTAATGAACGCTCTGCTAAATGTCCATGTCCTATTTCTCTTCTGCCAGGAGTACCTAATCGTCCACATTCACCAACAGAATAAGGAGGAAAGTTGTAATGCAAATAATAATTCTTGTACGATTCACCGTGCAAAGAATCCGTTTTTTGCTCATCTGTTTTACTACCTAATGTTGTCACCACTAAAGCTTGAGTTTCCCCTCTTTGGAAAACAGAAGTTCCATGGCAATTAGGAAGTAAGCCCGTATCAATTTCAATAGGTCTTACTGAACTTAAATCACGGCCATCAATTCTCAATTCTTCTGCCATAATGATTTCACGCATTTCACGTTTTTCAACATCGCCAAAGTATTTTGAAATTTCTTTTGCTGAGTCAGGGTATTCTTCTGCTAAGGCCTCTTTAACTGATTTTTTGATTTCAGCCATTGCAGGGTAATGTTCATGTTTAACCATTGGAGTGTGAAAGGCAGCTTTTAGTTTTTCAACACAAAGGCCTTCTACTTTCTTGAATAGTTCTTCATTAACAACAGGAAGATTGATTTCAACCTTAGTAGGATTAATTTTTTTAATCAACTCATCTTGTAAAGCCACTAATTGCTTAATAACTATGTGAGCAGCTTGAATCGCTTCAACCACTTCTTCTTCTGGCAATTCATAAGCGCCGCCTTCTACCATAACGATAGAAGAAGCTGAACCAGCCACAATCAATTCCATATCCGATTCTTCTACTTCTTCATTAGAAGGGAAAACGATATATTCACCATTTACTTTACAAACACGTACAGCAGCTACTTGTTCTTCAAAAGGAATAGTAGAAAGCCCTACAGCTAAAGAGGCTCCAGAAATAGCTAAGGCATCTCCATCGTATTTTCCATCATAATTGATTACAGTCGCAGTCACTTGAACTTCGTTTCTCATTCCATCAGGAAACAAAGGACGAATAGGTCTGTCGATAAGACGTGATGTTAATGTTTCATGAGTAGAAGGACGTGCTTCTCTCTTTATGTATCCACCAGGGATTTTACCAACAGCATAGGCTTTTTCTCTATACTCAACCATTAAAGGAAAGAAGTCTGCATCCTTTTCGCCTCCCATACATACAGTCATTAGTACCATTGTATCGCCAATGCGAACAACAGCAGAACCACCTGCCTGTTTGGCTAATTTGCCCGTATCAAATGTGATTACTTTACCGGGTCCTAGTTCGATCTGAACAGTTTCATGTGCCATGAGCCTTACCTTTTATTTTTAGGAAAATTTAATGGGAAAACGTCTAGTGACGTAGACCGAGTGCTTTAATCAGTTTTCTGTATTCAACTAAATTAACTTTAGTTAAATACTTCAATAACTTACGACGCTTAGACACTAATTTAGTAAGCCCTAAACGACTGTGAAAATCTTTTTTATTCACTTTCATATGTTCGGTAAGTTCTCTAATTCTATGAGTAATCATAGCCACTTGTGCTTGAATGCTACCCGTATCTTTTTCGGAATTTCCGAATTCTTTAACTAATTTTTCTTTAATTTCTTTTGTAATGGTTGCCATTTTGATGACCTCAACCTTGTTCTATTTTTTTATATTGTTCCACATCGACAGCTATCTGTGTCACTAATTGTTCCACACTATCGAACTCTTTTTCGTTTCGAAGGTAGCAATTTAGTTCTATTCCTATGGTTTTGTCATAAATATCTTTGCTAAAGTCTAAAATAAATGCTTCTATCTTTCTGACTTGAGATTTAAAAGTGGGAGTTTTCCCAATATTTACCACCGCAGGCCATTTTTTACCCTCTATTTGCACATAAGCTCCATAAACTCCTGTCCCCACTTTAATCGCTTTTGGCTCATTTAACCTTAAATTTGCTGTGGGAAACCCCAATATTCTCCCTCGACCATCGCCTCTGACCACCACGCCTTGATAATTAAACAAGTAACCGAGCATTTGATTGGCCTGTTTAATTTTGGCCTGTTGCAAACTTTCTTTAATTCTCGAAGAGCTGATTATTTGCCCCTCAAACATCAATGGCTTCAATTTTTCAACTCCGACCGCTCTCGTGAACATTAAATCCTTTAAAAAATCAAAACTTCCTTGTGCTGCTTTTCCAAACTTATGATTAGGGCCCATAAAAATATACTTCGCTTTAAGGCGCTCTATTAAAAAATTCAGGGCAAAATCGGTGGGGGATAATGAAGCAAACTCTTGATTAAAGTGCACGGATTGAACTTGAACGGGGCCGATGGCCTCTATCCTCATCTTATTTTCTCTTGTAGATGAAAGCACCGAAAACTCATGTTCCTTACAAAAAAATTGCCGAGGGTGCGGGCTAAACGTAATGACAACGGGGCGCAACCCCAGCTCTTTTCCTTTTTCTATCAGCGCTTTAATCATCTGTTGATGGCCACGATGTACCCCATCAAAGTTACCCAGTGCTACCACGGTCTCTTCTGTATAGGCTATTTCATTCCACTTCATGGCTGTTGCTGACAAAAGGGGATTCATTGTGGCAGCTTGTTTAAATAATACTCTGGGTCTTCTAATACAATGCGAGGTCTGAGAAGCCCTTCTTCATCTACCCTGCCCAAAGCAAGTAGATCACCCGATTCACTATATAATTTTATTTCATTTGCTGTTTCAGGTAAATCCGTAAGCCTTTTCTCTGGCAACGTTATTTTTTTTCCATGTAAAAAGTCCAAACCCTCTTGGTCTGTTAAGGTGATTTGTGGTAAGTCCTTTAAAGCTATCTCCAGCGGCATAAGATGTGGAGTATAATCTTCCACCTCCCCTTTGAGAGCCCCATTCACAGAAAGGGTGCCGATGGATGTTCGACGTATATTTGCTGTCGTCGCTCCGCAACCTAATTGCTGCCCCATATCGTGAACCAATGAACGAACATAAGTTCCCTTTGAGCAAACTAATTCGAACCGCCATTGTTCCTTTCCCCAATTCAATAACTTAAGAGAGTAGATGGTAACAGGACGAGATTTTAATTGTACCTCTTCCCCAGCTCTTACTCTGTCACAAGCACGCTTTCCCTTAACCTTAATCGCAGAATAAACAGGAGGCATTTGATCGATGCAACCCATAAAACCATCCATCACCTTTTTCAACTGTGCTTCTGTAATCTGGGAGTAGTCGCTCCGACTCAACACCTCACCCGAAGTATCATAAGTATCCGTTGTGATGCCTGGTACCATGTCAAATTCATAAACTTTACGGTCGCTTTCGATGTAACTCATCAATCGGGTGCCACGCCCTATTCCCACCACAAGCAGGCCTGTGGCATCAGGGTCTAACGTCCCCGCAAAACCTACTTTCAAAGGTTTAAAAAAACGTTTAATTTTGCCTATCGCTCTAAAGGAGGACGCACCCGAAGGTTTGTCTACCAATAAAAATCCGGAAGCCTTCTTCTCTTGGCTCACAATTTAATCCTCGGAGGGAGGGGTGCTTTTATCTGCTTCGTCCAAAAGTTCGGCAATTCTATCCCGATTATCTAACCCCTTGTCCAAAATAAATTTGAGCTTAGGGACTGTTTTCGTTCTCAGGGTTTTAGCCAAATAAGTCCTTAAAAAGGAACTCGAACTGGTCAAACCAATCATGCTGTCCTTTTCATCTTTTTCTGAACCCAATACAGAAACAAATACATCTGCATAAGCCAAATCAGGAGAAACTTCTACTCTGGATAAGGTGACAAAGCCAATGCGAGGGTCATGCACTTCTCTTTGGAGTGCACTTCCTAGCTCTTTGAGAATCAAATCCCCCACACGATTCATTCGCCTAGACATCTAATCTATGCTTCGGTGGTTGATAATTTTCTTGCAATGGCTTTCGTTTTAAAGAAGGCTAAAATATCGCCCTCTTGAATATCTTTAATACCCTCTAAACCAATTCCACATTCTATACCAGATTTAACACTTTTGACATCGTCCTTCATGCGTTTTAGTGAAGAGACCTTAGCCTCGCCCACTTCAATACCTTCACGATAAACTCTCAATTTAGCATCTCTATCCACAGAACCAGAGCTTACCAATGAACCTGCAATCATGCCAATCTTAGGCACTTTAAACAATTGTAAAATTCTGGCTTCACCTGTTACTTCTTCTACATATTCAGGAGAAAGAAGACCTTCCATCGCGGCTCTTACTTCATCAACTACTTCATAGATAATGCGGTAAAAGTTAATCGAAACACCTTCACGTTCGGCTAATTGCCTCACAGATTCCGTAGGTAATACATGAAATGCCACGATAATAGCATTCGAAGCGGCGGCTAAGTGGATATCAGCATCTTTAACCGACCCTACACCACTACTAATGATGTTTACTTTGACTTCTTTTGTAGAAAGTTGTTCTAAAGAGGTGGCAATAGCTTCGACTGAACCATCCACATCTCCTTTAATAATCACCTTAAATTCATGAAACTCGCCTGCAGCAATTTGTTCATGAAGTTGCTCTAAAGTGATGTGACGTTTTTGTCTCATCTCTCGGTCTTTAGCCGCTTCTCTTCTTCTTCCTGCCACTTCTCTGGCTTCTTTTTCGCTGCCCATTACAGAGAAGGAATCACCTGCTTGAGGAACTCCTTCTAAGCCTAAGACTTGAATAGGAGTAGAAGGCCCAACAGACTTCACTCGCTTGTTTTTATCATCGAGAAGAGACCGTACCTTACCAGAATAAGAACCACATACAAAGATATCTCCAATCTTTAAGGTTCCATTTTGTACGAGAACAGTCGCAACTGTTCCTTTGCCCTTGTCTAATCGGGTTTCGATGACAGAGCCTTTTCCTCGTCCCTCTGGCCTCGCTTTTAATTCTAATACTTCTGCTTCGAGAGAGAGAACTTCTAATAACTTATCAATTCCATCTCCTGTTCTGGCCGAAACTTCGACGCAAGAGGTCTTTCCTCCCCAATCTTCAACCTGAACTCCTTCTTCGGACAATTGAGCTTTTATTTTATCCACATTAGCCGTAGGCAAATCACATTTATTAATTGCTACAACTAATTGTACGTTTGCATTCTTAGCATGTTGAATCGCTTCTTTTGTCTGTGGCATCACACGACTATCCGCAGCCACCACTAAAACAACAATATCTGTGACCTGTGCCCCACGAGATCGCATGGCTGAAAAGGCTTGGTGACCTGGGGTATCTAAAAAGCAAACTTGGCCCCTAGGAGTTTCCACTGTGTAAGCCCCAATATGCTGAGTGATTCCACCCGCTTCTTTATCTGTAACACTTGTTTTACGAATGTAATCCAAAATAGAAGTTTTACCGTGATCCACATGTCCCATAATCGTTACAATAGGCGGTCGCAATTCAAGAGTGGATTCATCCACTACTTCTTCATCTTCTGTCACTTCTTCTTTGTACTCATCCATCAACTGAGCTTCAAATCCAAACTCATCTGCAAGAATGGTAATGGTTTCATGATCTAATCGTTGATTGATAGTCACCATCATGCCTAATTCCATACATTTAGCAATCACGACATTGGCTGAAACATCCATCAAACCAGCGATTTCTGAAATAGTCACAAATTCTGCTAATTCAATGACTTTCTTCTCATCACTTTCTTCTTCTTCAATCTTTTCTTTTCTGTACTTCGTCTTTTGTGATCCTCTACCCAAGGTAGCCATCACTTTACTGACGTTGCTCTTCATTTCTGAAAGCTCTTGCTCTATTTGAGCTTTAGTTTTTTTCTTCTTTTTGGCGCCCTTGCCTTTTTTCTTTCCATGGGTCGCGTCTTTTCTTAAATCAGGTCTTTGATTGGGGTCTGTTGAGAAGGTATTAAGTACGCCTGCTTGTTGAGCTCGAACGGCATAAACGTCACGAGGCTTATCTCCTCCACTCGTTGGTGCTGCTCCCGGAGCTCCTCCAGGACCTCTTGGAACTCTCTTTCTATCTTTATTTTGTGATAAAGGGACTTTTCCAAAACGACCAGAGTATCCTCTGTCTCCACCTCGATTAAATCGTCTTTGATTTTTCTCATCAATGGCCTTTTGAACTCGTGCCGCTAATTTATCATCAGGCTTTTCAATTTTCACTTTAAAAGAAGCTGTTTTTACTACAGGCTTTTCTGCAGATTTTTCTATAGGCTTTTCTGCTACAGTCTCCTCAACCTCTTTAGGCGCAGGCTTTTCTGCAACTTCTTCCTTCTTTTCAACTGGAACTTCTGTTTGAGCAACAGCGGGTTCTTCTGAAACTTCGTTCTTTACTGGAACGTCAACCGTTTCACTTTTTGCGACCGGTTCCTCAACCACAGGAGTAGTTTCAACAGGAGGTTCTTCCTTTTCTTCTACTACTACCACAGGCTCTTTCTTTTTGACAATAACGGCTGCAGGCTTCTTAACTGCTTTCTTTATTACTGCCTTCATAGGGATTTTAATCCCTGCTTTTGCCATTTCTTTCCGCTCTTTCTTTTCTTGCTCAGCAAGAACAGCAGGTTTTATTTTGGCAAAGGCAGCGGCATCAATCATACCTGCTGCTGATTTTGCTTCCACATCAGCTTGCTTTAATAGTTTTAATAATAATTCATTAGTCAAACCATACTTTTTAGCAAGAGTGGATATGCGTTTCTTTTTCAGCTTTTCTGTCATATTTATATCTTAGTATTAATCTTTCTTAAACAACGATTCTAATTCAGAGAGTTTAGATTCTTTTCCTTTTTCTGATGAAATAAACAATTGTTCTTTCTCTTGAGTGATAAGTCCCTCTTGAGGTGTAAACAAGTCTTCTTTCTCATCATCTGACATCTGATCAAATTCTGTTGACCCATAAATGTCAATTTCTTTTCCTATTAGCTTCGAAGCTAATCTCACATTTTGCCCACCGCGACCAATAGCCTGCGATAGATCTTCATCATTCACAATCACCACGACTCGACCATCTTTAGTGTCCGTGATTTGTCTCATTTCGGCAGGACTCAAAGCTCTTTTGATATAAGCATTTTCATCATCTGTCCAATGAATAATATCAATTCTCTCATTCGATAATTCTCTTACAATGGCTTGAACTCTGTTTCCCTTCATTCCGACACAAGCTCCAATAGGATCGACTCGTTCATCACTTGAATAAACAGCAATTTTTGCACGGTAACCCGGATCACGAGAAACCCCTTTAATCACCACTGTGCCATCTGAAATTTCAGGAACTTCTAATTCAAATAGTTGCGCTAAAAAGTTAGGATGAGCACGAGAAAGAACAATTTGATGTCCTTTATTCTCATCATTGACATCCACCACGTATGTTTTGATGGTTTCCCCTTGTCGGTAACGCTCTTTTCTTATCTGCTCTCTTGGAGGTAAGGCTGCTTCTGCATTGCCGATGTTCACATAGATAGTTCCTCTATCCACTTGTTGAACAGTTCCAGAAACTAAATCGCCAATTTTATCTTTAAACTCTTGAAAAACCAACTGTCGTTCTGCATTTCTCATTTTTTGCAACAACATCTGTTTTGCTGTGGTAATGGCAGCACGACCAAAATTTTCAATAGGGATTTCCATTTCTAAAAAATCACCCACATCTACTTCTTCATTATATTGTCGTGCTTCATCAAGTAGCATATATTGTTCATCGTGAGCCTGTACTTCTTCTGCATCCATTTCTGGATCTACATCGGGGTAATCATCTGCAACCGTTACTCTTAAATAAAGAGAAATATGATTCTCTTCATCATCAATTTCGACTTCGATATTTTTTTGTAAATCCAAATATTTCTTTGCAGCAATCACCAAACTCTCTTTAAGAGTTTCTTCCACTGTTTCTTTGGAAATATTCTTCGTCTTTGCAACTGAGTTCAATGTCTCCAGGATTTCCGTATTCATTACATTCCCCTGCCTTTAAAATTCCACTTCTACTTTTGATTTAAGAATATCTTTTATAGATATTTTCTGTATACTTTTCTTTAATTCTAATTCTATCTCTGAGTCTTCAACACCCTTTAAACGGCCTTCAATACTCACTACACTTTCATCTTCTTCTTGGAAGCTGACAGAAACTTTCCGTCCCACACTTCTCTCAAAATCTTTGGCAGTCACCAAGGGCTTATCTATCCCTGGAGAAGATACTTCCAATGTGTAAGCATCCTCCATTGTTCCTTCGGCATCTAATAAAGGTTCTAACCCCCTACTCACGGCAGTACAATCTGCGACTGTTACCCCCGTTGACTTATGAATGAAAATCTTGACCAGTTTTTTTCGGCCAAACGAATTCACTTGAACTTCTACTAGTTCCGCACCGTTTGACTCTGCCACGCCCTGGGCTAAGTTTGTTATGTTTTCTACTATGGTCAATCCACAAGTCCTTTAGATTTAGATAAAAAGAGACCCCTCCAGAAGTATTTTCAACTCCCACCAGCCGATAATTAAGTAAAATATGGTATTTACGGCAAGGATTTCTTATCTTCTCTCCCCAGAGGAGCAAAAAAATTGAAAGCATTTATATTAATCGTTGTTAGTGTGGTCGGACTTGTCTTGGTTATTCGTGGTTTTCTTAAAAACTTCAAGGATATTCGCAATAAACCCAAGAAGGAGCATACCGCTGTGGATTATGCCTTTAATTACCCTGTTTTCTTCCTTTGGTACGGTTTTTTATGCATATTTTGCGTTGGTCTAGTCGTCAATAACCTTATTCTCAAGTAAGATTTACCCCTTTTTCGCCTGTTCCCAATACTTATCCAGCTCTTCTAAAGAGAGCTCTGTTATTTTTAATTTATTGTCCTCAACCATCTGCTCTACTTTTGTAAAGCGAGAAATAAACTTTTGATTGGTTTTTTCTAGAGACCCTGAAGGGTCTACTTTTAAATGTCTCCCTAAGTTAACCACTGAAAAAAGGAGGTCGCCCAGTTCTTCACTGATCCGCTCTTTCACATCTTCCCCTTTTTCCATTGCCATTATCTCGTCTTCTAATTCGCCCAATTCTTCTTTGATTTTATTTAATGGTCCTTTGTAATCTGGCCATTCAAAGCCCACTTTTTTAACTTTCTTTTGAATTTTCTCTGCTTTATGTAAAGGCGGAAGGGAAACAGGAATTCCATCTAACACCTTTGTTCTTGTCTTTTTTTCCTGCGCTTTTATTTCATCCCACCGCAACTTAACTTGATCCGCCGTCTCTGCTTTTTCACTTCCAAATACATGGGGGTGCCGTGTGATTAACTTTTCTACTAAAACATGGATCACATCATTGACATCAAACCGCCCAGCTTCTTTTGCCATTTGAGAATGAAAGACTACTTGCAACAATATGTCGCCCAACTCTTCTTGCATGTTCTCTTGATCTTTGTTTCTTACTGCATCCAAAAACTCGTATGCTTCTTCAATCAAACAATTTAAAATTGTTTCATGAGTTTGTTTAACATCCCACGGACAACCCTTTTCGGGGTCTCGCAATTGTGCCATAATCTCTAATAGGTCTGTGAATGTGTGCTTTTTCATGGGGTTAGTCCTTTTAGATTTTTAAATAGGGAATTTAGAAAACAAAGGTTTCAGATACGCAAGTTCTTTGCTCTTTTATCTGTTTTTCTGGAAGTTCCATATTGATATCACCCCATAAATAGCAAACAAAACAAACTTACACAGCTTATTCAAGTAAAACTTTCTGAGTGTATGTAC
>CAZLBO010000044.1:0-3010 GCA_964557725.1 uncultured Bifidobacteriales bacterium
TCTAAATATGAATTTCCTGGTGATGATATTCCAGTCGTACAAGGTTCAGCTCTTAAAGCACTAGAAGGCGAAAAAGAAGGCTTAGGTCAAGCTTCTATCTTAGAATTAATGAAACAAGTGGATGAATACATCCCTGATCCTGTAAGAGCAATTGATAAGCCATTTATTATGCCTGTGGAAGATGTATTTTCTATCACTGGTCGTGGAACTGTTGCTACAGGAAGAATCGAAGCAGGAAAAATCCATGTTTCTGATGAAATTGAACGTGTAGGTTTTGGCGACACAACTAAGTTTATTGTGACTGGTGTCGAAATGTTCCGAAAATTATTAGAAGATGCCCAAGCAGGTGATAATGTAGGGCTTTTGATTAGAGGTGTTGACAAGAAAGACATTTCTAGAGGACAAGTACTTTGTGCTCCAGGTTCAGTTAAACCTCACACTAAATTTAAAGCAGAAGTTTACATCCTTTCTAAGGATGAAGGCGGAAGACATACTCCTTTCTTTAAGGGTTATCGTCCTCAGTTCTATTTCAGAACAACTGATGTAACTGGTGAAATTACATTACCAGAAGGTGTAGAAATGGTTATGCCTGGTGATAACATCACAATTACAGGTGAATTAATTACCGCTGTTGCGATGACAAAAGACCTTAGATTTGCTATCCGTGAGGGTGGAAAAACTGTAGGTGCCGGCGTTGTAACTGAGGTTTTGGAGTAAAAATATAAACTAAACTAGGCCTGTGGCTCAATTGGTAGAGTAGTGGTCTCCAAAACCATTGGTTGGGGGTTCGAGTCCCTCCAGGCCTGGAGACTATGAAATAAAAAAAATCTATGAGAAGATTTCAAAATTATATAAAAGACGTGATCGCCGAGATGAAGAAGGTGACATGGCCTAGCAAAGATGAACTTTATGGTGCAACAATAGCTGTGCTCGCATTTAGCTTTATATCAGGTGTTTTTGTCTTTGGAGTTGATAATGCTCTGACTTGGATGATGAAAACCACGATAGAATACTTTGGGAAATAGGGATAGAATATGAAAATGCGATGGTACGTAGTACACACTTATTCTGGACAAGAGAGCAAAGTAAAGGCTCACCTAGAAATGGCTATACAAAGATCTGAACTGGATGAATATTTCGGTCAAATCCTTATGCCTACCCGTGAAGTTGTGACAATTACTAAGGGCAAGAAAATCTCTCGTGATAGAAAGAATTTCCCCAGTTATGTAATTATCGAAATGGTAGTGAATAAAGAAACAATCCATTTTGTGACAGATATTCCTGGAGTGACTCATTTTGTAGGTGTGGGTAAACCACAACCGTTGAGAGCTGCGGAAGTAGATAGAATACTAGGAACTTCTGAAAGTGCAGAAGTTCAAGAATTAGGTGAAATAGAAGTTCCTTATCAATCTGGAGACAGTGTTCGAATTAAAGACGGACCGTTTAAGGATTTTGATGGAACGGTTGAAGAAGTTAATGCTGAAAAAGGCAAAGTAAAAGTTTTAGTGAGTGTATTTGGGCGTTCAACTCCTGTCGAGTTAGATTTTGCTCAGGTAGAGTCACCATAATCATTAGGAGAATAAATTGGCTAAAAAAGTAACCGGTTATATCAAATTGCAAATCCCTGCGGGATCTGCTAACCCATCCCCACCTGTTGGACCTGCACTAGGCCAAAAAGGTGTCAACATAATGGAGTTTTGTAAGGCGTTTAATTCTAAAACTCAGGACCAAAAAGGGAATGTGATTCCTGTTGTGATCACAGTGTATGCGGATAGAAGTTTTACTTTTATTACTAAAACACCTCCTACTCCAGATCTTTTGAAAAAAGCAGCGAATATTAAAAAGGGTTCAGGAGAGCCTAATAGAAATAAAGTAGGAACAGTCACTAAAGAGCAGATACTAGAAATTGCTAAAACAAAAATGCCTGATTTAAATGCGAGTAGCATTGAGTCGGCTGCACGAATGATTGAAGGAACTGCGAAGAGCATGGGACTTGAAGTCGCAGAATAGGAATTAAGATGAAAAAACACGGAAAAAATTACAGAGCATTAGCTGAGAAACTAGAAACAGGTAAAGAATATTTACTTGATGAAGCCATCAGTATTTTTAAAGACAATTGGAAATCAAAATTTGATAATACAATTGAGCTTCACATGAAATTGGGCGTAGATCCCAAACACGCAGACCAGGTCGTACGCGGGAATGTTGTGTTACCTCATGGAACAGGAAAAACAGTAAAGGTATTAGTCTTTGCAAAAGGCGACAAAGTGCAAGCAGCAGAAGAAGCTGGAGCTGACTTTGTTGGTGCAGAAGATTACGTTGCCAAAATACAAGAAGGCTGGATGGATTTCGACAAGGTTGTCGCTTCTCCTGACATGATGCCTGTTTTGGGGCGAATTGCTAGAATCTTAGGACCACGTGGCTTAATGCCTAATCCAAAATCGGGAACAGTGACTCCTAATGTGGCTGCAGCGGTTAAGGAATTAAAAGCGGGTAAAATCTCTTATCGTATTGATAAGGGTTCTAACATCCATGTCACAGTGGGGAAATTGTCATTTGGCAATGAAGAATTAAAAGAAAATGCAAAATCTTTATTAGACTCTGTAGTAAAAGCAAAACCTGCTGTTGCTAAAGGGGAGTATATTAAAAGTATTTGTTTGACGACGACGATGAGCCCAGGAATTAGACTTTCAAAGGCTGTAACGAGGTAAAAAAATGTTAACTATTGCAAAGAAGAAAGAATTAGTCGATACTATTACGGAGATGGTGAAAACCTCTTCAGGAGTTTATTTGGCTGATTTTACAGGGGTCACTGTTCAACAAGTAACAGAGATTCGGTCAAAATTGAGAGATAAAGGGCTTTCTATGCGAGTTGTAAAAAATACACTTGCTAAAAAAGTATTTGAAAACTGTGAGTTAAAAGGTTTAGATGAATATTTAGTAGGTCCTACTGCTATTATATTGTCTACAGAAGACGATCCAATTGAACCAGCTAAGGTTATTGTTGAGT
>CAZLBO010000044.1:3020-12070 GCA_964557725.1 uncultured Bifidobacteriales bacterium
AGAAGAATAAAGATGTTTTGTCAATTAAAGCGATTCAAATGGATGGCCAGACTTACAAAGGATCAGAACTTATTGAATTATCAAAAATGCCAGGAAGAACAGAATTACAGGGACAGGTCATTTCATTGGCTATGAGTGCTGGTTCTGGTTTAATCAGTTTGGTCAAAGGTCCTGGCAGCACAGTTGCTGGGCAAATTAAATCATTAGTTGAAAAGTTAGAAAAATAATAATTTTCAAAAAAATATAAATTCATCAAAAAAAACAGGAGTTATCCAAAATGGCAGATACAAGTGCTGAAATCAAAGAAATAGGCGATAAAATCGTTGGACTTACCTTATTACAAGCTAAGGAATTATCTGATTACCTTAAAGACGAACATGGTTTAGAAGCCGCAGCTGGCGGAGCAGTAGTTATGGCCGCCGCAGGTGGTGCAGGTGAAGATGCCGCGGAAGAACAAACAGAATTTGATGTTATTCTTGAAGAAATTGGCGCAAATAAAATCAATGTGATTAAAGCTGTTAGAGCAATCACAGGCCTAGGATTAGCAGATGCTAAAGCTATGGTTGATGGTGCTCCAAAAGCAATCAAAGAAGGCGTGGCTAAAGAAGAAGCTGATAAGGTAAAAGCAGATTTAGAAGCTGCTGGAGCAAAAGTAAATCTAAAATAGTCCTTGATTAGAAAACCGAAAATTTAATAAGGTAGCCTACTTGCAAAAACAAGTAGGCTATCAGTGTTTTAATTTTTACCCAGGGGTAGCCTGAATGCACCGATTACTAGAAAGAAGAAATTACTCAAAAGGCGATTTTAACTTTAAAATACCCAATTTGCTTGAAGTTCAAATAAACTCATTTAATAAGTTTATTCAAGCGGATTTACCTGCCTTGAAACGAAAAAAGGATGGGCTTCAAAAGGTATTTAAAGAGATATTTCCCATTCAAGATATCAAAGAAATGTTTTCTTTGGATTTTGATAGTTACTCTTTGAGTGAACCTAAATACACAGAAAGAGAATGCTTAAAAATAGGGATGACCTATGCAGCTCCTCTTAAGGCTACTTTGAGCCTCAATGTGTTTGAAGGGGAAGGAGAAGATAAAAAGTTTAAGGAAAAGATTACCAATGATGTTTATATCGGTGATCTCCCTTTAATAACTGAAACGGGTACGTTTATTATTAATGGTGCGGAGCGTGTAATTGTTTCACAATTGCACCGTTCACCTGGTGTGAGCTTTGATGAAGGCACACATACAAATGGAGGACGTATTCTTCGAGCGAGAATTATACCTCGACGAGGCTCTTGGGTTGAGTTTTTGGTTGATGCAAATGAGTGCATGTATATCAATATTGATAGAAGACGCAAAATTCCTGCTACGATACTTATTCGTGCGTTGGGATATTCTTCAAATCATGAGATTTTAAAATTATTCTATGAATCAGAAAGTGTGCCTTTTAACCAAGGGCTCATGGATCAAGTCGAAGAAAAGACCTTTGTCTTATTTGAAGATATTGTGGACATGGAAACAGGTGAGTTAGTTGTTGAAGCAGGAGTGGTATTAAATACTGCAATTGCTAAAAAAATTAATGAAGCAGGCGTTAAGAAGATTCTTATTATAAAAAATCAAGACTCTAATCCTGTGATCTATCAAACGATTAATATCGATCCAACAAACAATGAAGAAGATGCCTTATTTAAAATCTACAACTTAATTCGTCCTGGTGAACCACCTAATGTAAGTACAGCAAGGGAATTGTTAAAAAGATTATTTTTTGATCCAAAACGTTATGATCTAGGTGAATTAGGTCGTTATCGTTTGAATGCTCGATTGAAATTAGATGTACCTGAAGATACGAAAGTAATGACGGAAACAGATTTCCTTTCCATTATGCGTTATCTTGTTGCTCTTCATAATAAAGAAGGTAACTTTGATGATATCGATCACTTGGGAAATAGAAGAGTTCGATCTGTCGGTGAGTTAATTCAAGAACAATTTTCTCTTGGTTTAACGCGTATGGCAAGAACAATACGTGAGCGTTTGAGTCTTCGAGATAATGAAGATGTTACTCCACAAGATTTAATTAATGCAAGAACAGTTTCTACTGTGATAGCCTCTTTCTTTGGGTCGTCTCAATTGTCTCAATTTATGGATCAAATGAATCCATTATCAGAAATGACACACAAACGAAGAATGTCTGCATTAGGCCCCGATGGTTTGACAAGAGAACGAGCGGGCTTTGAAGTTCGTGATGTTCACTATACTCACTATGGCCGTTTATGTCCTATTGAAACTCCAGAGGGACCGAACATTGGTTTGATCGCTTCTTTGGCTTCTTTTGCTAAAATTAATCGATTTGGTTTTGTTGAAACTCCTTATCGAAAAGTTGTTATGGGCAAGGTAACGGATGAAGTTATTTATTTAACAGCGGATAAAGAGGACGATTATATCGTTGCTCCTTCTTCTACAATATTAACGGATAATGATGAGATTAAAGACGATCACATTATTGCTCGAACTAGAGGTGATATTCCTGTAGTACCCAAAAGTACGATTCAGTTGATGGATGTTTCTCCTAAGCAGTTAGTTTCAGTTGCTGCGAGTTTGATTCCCTTTTTAGAGCATGATGATGCAAATAGAGCCTTGATGGGTTCTAATATGCAACGTCAAGCGGTTCCCTTATTGATTACAGAAGCTCCTGTTGTAGGAACAGGAATGGAGCATATTACTGCTTATGATTCTGGTGTAATGGTGAGAGCCAAAAACCAAGGAGTTGTGACAGAAGTTGATGGTCAAACGATTATCATTTTGCGTGATAAAGTCGAAAAATCAGAGAAAGACTTTTTAGATGTTCCTGAATTTGACGAGTATGATTTAAGAAAATTCCAACGTTCAAATCAAGATAGTTGCTTTAATCAAAAGCCATTGGTGAGCGTGGGACAGAAAATCGGAAAAGGCGAAGTCATTGCGGATGGCCCTGCTACCAATAATGGTGACCTTGCTTTAGGAAAGAATATCCTTGTCGGGTTTTTACCATGGAATGGTTATAATTATGAAGATGCTATTATTATTTCCGAAGAAATCTGTAAGGAAGATGTTTTTACTTCAATCCATATTGTGGAGTATAACTTAGAAGTAAGAGATACAAAACGTGGCCCAGAAGAATTAACTCGTGAAATTCCTAATGTCATGGAAGAGTCCCTTGCTAACTTGGATGATAGAGGTATTATCCGAACAGGTGCGGAAGTGGACTCAGGTGATATTCTTGTGGGTAAAGTAACTCCTAAGGGGGAAACAGAATTATCTCCAGAAGAACGCTTGTTGAGAGCTATTTTTGGTGAAAAGGCTGGCGATGTAAGAGACTCCTCACTCAAGGCTCCTCCAGGGATGCATGGGGTGGTTGTGGAAACACGTGTTTTCTCTCGAAAAGAAAGAGATAAGAAAACAAAAGCCACTGACAAAATTACGATTGATGAATTGAAAGAGAAGTATAGCGATAAAATTCAAGAAGTAATGCACGCTCGTGATGAGAAATTGCAAGATGTTCTTTTGAATGCTGTAGCGAAAGAAATTCGAGATGGAAGTACTGATGAAGTATTGATTCTAGCTGGAAAAAAATATGCTGAAAGCACCTTTCAAAAAATTAGTTGGTCAGATGTGACTGCTCTTCAAGGGCTTTCTACTGATGAGAAAATAGATGATGTGGCTGTTCATGTTTTGGATACCGCAAATGAAATGATTAGAAAGTTAGAAGAACGACTGGATAAAGAAATTGATAAGGTTGTTGTCGGCGGAGAGTTAAAACCAGGTGTATTACAGTTGGTAAAAGTTTATGTTGCTAAAAAACGTAAAATTTCTGTGGGAGATAAAATGGCAGGAAGACATGGGAACAAGGGTGTTATCGCCAAAATTGTTCCTGTAGAAGACATGCCTTTCCAAGAAGATGGCTCTCCTGTTCAAATCCTACTTAATCCATTAGGTGTTCCTTCTCGTATGAACGTAGGGCAATTGCTCGAAACTCATTTAGGTTGGGCTGCAAAGGCACTGGGAATTCATATTTCTACGCCAGTATTTAATGGGGCAACTTATAAAGACGTTCGGTCAGCCTTAGAAGAAGCGAATTTGCCAACTTCAGGAAAGACTGTGTTATTTGATGGTCGAACAGGTGAAAAACTAGACAATGATGTTTGTATTGGATATATGTACATGCTTAAATTAGGACATTTAGTGGATGATAAAATCCATGCACGTTCTATTGGGCCATATTCATTAGTGACTCAACAGCCTCTTGGCGGAAAGTCTCAATTTGGAGGCCAACGTTTTGGTGAGATGGAAGTATGGGCACTTGAAGCATATGGTGCGGCGTATACTCTTCAGGAATTGTTGACTGTGAAGTCTGATGATGTGCTGGGACGCTCCAAGATTTATGAATCTATTGTTAAGGGTGAAAATGCACCTAAGCCAGGGATTCCAGAGTCTTTCCATGTATTGATTAAAGAAATTCAAGCATTGTGTCTTGATATTAAATTTATTGATGATAGTAAAGAAGAGTTTGCATAGATGAAATTTGTAATAGACAAAAGGTCTAATTAGGGAGTACGAGATGGAAGAATTTTATGACAGCCTAGGTGAAGAAAATAAAGGTGCAATTACTATTCAATTGGTTTCTCCTGATACGATCAGGAGTTGGTCTTATGGTGAAGTCACAAAACCAGAGACTATTAATTATCGGTCTTTTAAGCCCGAACCCGATGGTCTTTTTTGTGAAAAAACATTTGGCCCCATTAAAAACTGGGAATGCCATTGTGGAAAGTACAAAAGGATTCGCTATAGAGGTGTTGTTTGCGATCGCTGTGGAGTTGAGGTTTCTCACTCTAAAGTACGTCGTGAAAGAATGGGACATATTGAGTTAGCGGTTCCCGTTGTTCATATTTGGTTTTTTAAGGCTATGCCTTCTATGATAGGTGCCTTATTGGGTATGTCTGTCACAGATTTGGAAAGAGTCATTTATTATGAATCATATATTGTACTTGATCCTGGTGACACGGATCTAACACAAGGTCAATTGATTACGGAAGACGAATATATTGATTTAGAAGATGAAGGTCGTCACTTTGATGCAAAGATGGGTGGACCTGCTATTAAACAATTAATGGTTCATCTTGATATGGAAGGGATGTCTGTTGACTTTAGAAGTCGTATTAAAACAGAAACTTCTATGCAAAGAAAGGCCGATTTACTTAAAAGGTTAAAAGTAATCGAATCTATTCGCAACTCTCCTAACCGAGCAGAATGGTTAGTATTAGATGTTATCCCTGTGATTCCTCCTGATTTAAGACCTCTTGTTCCTTTGGAAGGGGGCCGTTTTGCCACTTCTGATTTGAATGATTTGTATCGTAGAGTAATCAACAGAAATAATCGTCTTAAGAAATTGATAGATATTAAAGCACCTGAAGTTATTTTGCGTAATGAAAAAAGGATGTTACAAGAAGCTGTCGATGTTTTATTTGATAATGGCCGAAGAACTTTTTCTGTTAAGGGAGAAGGACACCGTCCTCTTAAATCATTGAGTGAGTTATTAAAAGGTAAACAAGGTCGTTTTCGTCAGAATCTATTAGGTAAGCGTGTAGATTACTCTGGTCGTTCTGTGATTGTGGTTGAGCCAGATTTGAAAATTCACGAGTGTGGAATTCCAAAACCAATGGCATTAGAGTTATATAAACCTTTTATTATTCAAAAATTAGAAGAAGAAGGGTATGTACATACTGTAAAGGCTGCGAAAAAATTTGTAGAAAAAGAGCGCTCAGAAGTATGGGATATTCTTGAAGAAATTATTGATGATCACCCAGTATTACTGAATAGAGCACCTACTCTTCATAGACTAGGTATTCAAGCTTTTTACCCAAGACTTGTAGAAGGTAAAGCGATTCGTTTACATCCATTGGTTTGCACAGCTTTTAATGCAGATTTTGATGGGGATCAAATGGCGGTTCATCTTCCATTGAGTTTTGAAGCACAGTTGGAGTCAAGAATTTTGATGATTTCATCAAATAACATTCTTCACCCTGCTTCTGGTCAACCGATTGCTGTGCCATCACAAGATATTGTTTTGGGCTGCTTTTATTTAACAAGTGTTAAAAAAGGAGTCAAAGGCGAAGGCAAGTTGTTTTCTGACCCCGAAGAAGTAGAACAAGCCCATGTGGCTGGAGCTGTGGACACACATGCTTGGATTAAAGTAAGAATCAATGGAAAAATTATTGAAACTTCTGTAGGACGTGTCTTCTTCAATCAGATTATTCCGATTGACCTAATGGGTTTTGTTAATGATACCATGGGTAAAAAGGCTATTTCAAAAGTGATAGATGCTCTTTACCGTTTAGTGGGCAATGAGCGCACTTGCGAATTCTTAGATGATGTGAAGGCCCTCGGCTTTAAATGGGCGACAAAAGGTGGTTTGAGTATTGGTATCGAGGATATGATTATCCCTGAAGAAAAATACAAAATGATTGCTGATACCAAGAAAAAGACAGATAAGATTATTGATCTGTATGAAAATGGTGTTATTACAGATGGCGAACGTTATAACCAAATTATTGATGCTTGGTCTCATACCACAAATGATGTGGCGACTTTAGTATATGAAGAACTAACCAAAGATCGTGATGGATTTAACCCTATTTTTATGATGGCGGTTTCTGGTGCGAGAGGTAGTCGTGAACAAATTAAGCAACTATCAGGTATGCGTGGATTAATGCAGAAGCCTCAGAAGAAATTAACGGGTCAAGAAATTATTGAAAACCCGATTCTTTCTTGTTTTGTTGAAGGTCTAAATGTACTCGAGTACTTTATTTCTACTCATGGTGCTCGTAAAGGTTTGGCCGATACAGCATTGAAAACAGCTGATGCGGGTTACTTAACCAGAAGGTTAGTTGATGTTGCACAGGATGTTGTGATTAATGAACAAGATTGCGGTACTGTTTTGGGTATTGATATGTCTGCGGTAATGGAAGACGAAGAAGTCATTCAAACTTTAGAAGAAAAAATATTAGGACGTGTTGCCTGTGATGATGTATATGACCCTGTGAGCGATGAGTTAGTTGCTGAAGCAGGAGACATCCTTAGTGAGGAACTTGTCGGTGATATCATAAACTCAGCTATTGAAACTGTTAAGGTTCGCTCGGTATTAACTTGTGAATCTATTAAAGGTGTTTGCGCTAAATGTTATGGTCGTAACTTGGCAACAGGGCGAATCATTGATATTGGCGAAGCAGTAGGTGTGATGGCAGCCCAATCAATTGGTGAACCAGGAACACAATTAACATTGCGTACCTTTCACATTGGTGGAGCGGCTTCTCGTTTAACAGCTGAGTCTAGTAAAAAATCAAAGTGGGATTGTACTGTACACTTAACAGATGTTGAAACAGTAACAGACCAAGCGGGTGAGTCAATTGTAGTGAATCGTGCCGGTGAAATTGCTCTTATTGATGCGAAGAGCGTCACTAAAATTAGGTACAACATTCCTTACGGTTCAGTCATAAAGGTAAAGGATGGAGACTCAGTAAAAACGGGTCAAGTGTTATTCGATTGGGATCCGTACAATACGGTTATCATTATGACTTCTAAAGGTAAAACTGAATTCAATGAAATGAAGGAAGGCACTACCATTATTAAGGAATTTGATGATGATACAGGTTTAGAGCGTATTAGAGTTTCATCAGATAAAAAGGGTAAATTACACCCTCATATTAATATTCTTGATGAAGAAGGCGAGAAGATAGCTCGTTATGCGCTTCCAGAAGGGGCATACATTCAATTAAAAGAAGGGCAAGAAGTCTTTCCTGGTGATTGTGTCGCTAAAATGCCTCGTCAAGTAGGTAAAACAAGAGATATTACAGGTGGTCTTCCACGTGTTGCCGAATTGTTTGAAGCAAGGAAACCTAAAAATCCTGCAGTGGTTTCGGCTATTGATGGTATGGTTTCTTTTGAAGGCATTGAACGTGGCCAACAGAAGGTTATGGTCACTGATGGCCAGTTAGAAGAAAAATATTTGATACCAAGGGGAAAGCATCTTTCCGTACAACCTGGTGATAGAGTCCGTTCAGGAGATAAACTTTGTGAAGGTCCTATTGTACCACATGATATTTTAAGAATAGCGGGTGATGCGGCTGTTCAGAAATATCTTGTACAAGAAATCCAATCTGTTTATAAATTGCAAGGGGTAACCATTGCGGATAAACATATTGAATGTATTGTTCGTCAAATGATGCGTAAGGTCAAAATTGAAGATTCTGGGGATACTAAATTATTAGAAAACCAAGAAATTTCTAAAATGAGATTACGTCCAATTAATCAAGAAGCGATTGAGAATGACAAACAACCTGCTTCTTTTGTTCCTATGTTATTGGGAATAACCAAAGCCTCTTTGGGAACAGATAGTTTTATTTCAGCGGCTTCTTTCCAAGAAACCACTAAAGTATTAACTGCTGCGGCCATCGAAGGTCGAGTGGATACACTTGAAGGCTTAAAAGAAAATGTCATTATGGGTCGCTTAATACCTTCGGGTACAGGTAGCCCTGCCATTGAAAAAATCAAAGTTAAAGATTTAGATGCAGAAGCAGAAGAAGCTCAAGAAGAAATGATCATTGAAGAAATGAGCACGGAAGCTACGGAAGGCGCTGAAGAAGGCGTTGTGGGGACATAAAGTTGACGCAGATTATCATTAATTATACTATTTCACACTATTTTAATTCGGAGTTAGAAATTGCCTACTATTAATCAATTAGTACGAAAAGGGCGAAATGTACCAAGGAAAAAGTCGGATTCTCCGGCATTGAAAGCGTGCCCCCAAAAAAGAGGGGTTTGTACAAGAGTTTATACAACTACCCCTAAAAAACCAAATTCAGCCTTGCGTAAAATTGCACGTGTTCGACTTTCCAATAAAATGGAAGTGACCTGTTATATACCTGGCGAAGGACATAATTTACAAGAGCATTCCATTGTGTTAATTCGCGGTGGTCGTGTTAAAGACGTTCCCGGTGTGCGCTATCACATCATTCGTGG
>CAZLBO010000045.1:0-11658 GCA_964557725.1 uncultured Bifidobacteriales bacterium
CAAAAAACTCAAACAAGCATATAACAATACCATAATTCAAAGGGTTTTTAGCAAATCACCTAGCGGTTTTTGATTTATGGATTAAATTTAGAGAGAACAGGAGATTCATCATGAAAAATACAATCACAAAACTTAAATACCTTACTTCACTCTGCGGAATCTGTTGCGCCTTATTACTCAGTAGCTGTTCCCTCGAAGACCTTTTAAACGAGAGCGAGGGAGGTGGCAGTGGACTTTCTTCAGGCGACATCGTAGAAGGGCTTAAAGCAGCCCTCAAAATCGGCACGCAAAATGCCGTAGACACCTTAAATGAACCTGGGAGTTATTTAATTGCAGCGGCCACTCAACTCCCCTTACCCGAGGACGTGGAAAACGCCTTTGCCACCGCCACCCAATTAGACAAGTCCATTAGCAGCTCCTTGGGAGATGGACTTGCAGGAACACTAACCAAAGCTAGTATTGACCTTGCTTTAGATGCTACGGGCTATTCTCTCGCTAATTTATCCCGTTTAAAAAAAGACCTTTTAACCTCCATGATCAGCGCA
This sequence comes from uncultured Bifidobacteriales bacterium, assembly GCA_964557725.1. Classification (GTDB taxonomy): domain Bacteria; phylum Fibrobacterota; class Fibrobacteria; order UBA11236; family JADFYW01; genus CAZLBO01. The sequence continues at coordinate 546 of CAZLBO010000045.1, forward strand.
GCCTCTGCGGCTTCTGATTCCGCCACCCCTATTTTTAAAGAAGCCATCTTTGACATGACCATCTCCGATGGTTTAAACATTTTACAAGGAGACAGTATCGCTGCCACCGCTTACTTTAAAAATAAAACCCTCAGCCCTCTCACCAATATTTATAGTCCCTACATAGCTGCGGCATTGGATAAAGTAGATGCCAATGCGAAATGGAAAAGTTTTGCTGATATGTACAACAGTCTCGCTACAGTTTACAACGCTCCCGTTAACAAGGAGCTATGGAGTAGTCTTGATTATAAAATGGAATTGCAAGTTCTAGACAATGATCTCGCAGGCTACACCACAGGAAAGGCACTCGCAGGCCTTTTTTATATGGTGGGAGAAGAAGAAGCCAAGATTCGAAGTGACCCTCTTGCCCGTGTTTCTGCTATTTTGAAAAAGGTATTTGGAGAACAAGATTAAATCATTGAATCGACCACTTTCCTCAACAACCTCAGAAAAACTCTAGGGCTTTTCTGAAGCGACCACTCCCTGAGTAGAATCTGGCACTTGAACCGATTCCACAGGCTCTAGCTTTGCTAATACTTCTTTAATTTCCGATATTTGTACTTGAAGCTTCTGGTAGCGTTCGCCCTTTAATTTAGGTGTCGCTATCATTTTCTTTCGCAGTGGGTTCATCCAGCTTCCTCCACTATTTTTAAACCCAAAATGTAAATGAGGGCCTGTAGATAACCCGGTGCTACCGACCTTCCCTATCACTTGACGAGAGCGTACCCGTGCCCCCCTAGATACTGAACGGCGACTGAGATGCAAATAATAAGAAGTTGATTTGTCTGCATGGCGAATCGCAACTGCATTTCCATTTAATCTATCATAACTAGATTTAATCACGACTCCCTCTGCCACAGCATAGACATTGGCTCCTCTAGGGGAAGCATAATCTACTCCTCGATGCATCTTTCTTCGACCTGTAACAGGATGCCGCCTATAACCATAACTTGAAGAAATGTGTAAACGATCAACAGGGTACCGCAAACCCGTATGAATCAAAGCCTCTCCCTTGCTGGTATAGTGAGCATTGTAAGAGGATTTTCGATCTTCTTCCATATATCGAAAGGCTTCGTGTTCACCCGTTCTCACCCCATTATAGGAGGCGTATAAGACACGGCCATCAATCAAGGCTTCTCCATAATACTCTTCTCTTAAAACCACCTTCCATTGGTCACCTGCACGTGCATCGGTTCTAAAGCTTATCTTACACAGTAAAATGCCATTTACCGTCTGGGTTAAATTTTTGGGGATTTTTTTAGCCAACAAGGCTGCATTTAAGGATGATCCATCCTCTAAGAGTCCCTCAATCTTTCGATAGCGAACCTCTGTCTCCATACGTTCTTCTTCATAATTATATTTCTGATTCGTACTATCAAGACGCAAAACGTGCTTTAAAATAACATTCGGTTGATAGCCAAACTCTTTAATATGCACTCCATCTTCAAAAAAGCGAACCCATAGCCTTTCTCCAGCTCTCATTCCTGTTAAATCAACTTTAAAGCGAATCACATTCACCAATTGCAGTGAAATAGAATCATCCACTCCCATTGAATCTAAAGCCTGAAACAAACCTTTATTGGGTAAAACCTCTCCTTCAACTAATAATGTATCTACAGGAATAGCCTCCTGAACCACTAAAGAATCTACTTTTTCTTTTTGTTCATCCTTATTCTCACTCTCTTTGGAGCTACACCCAACCAACACGAGAAGCATTGCACATGCCCATAATATTTTTTTCATCAGATCCTTTATTTTTAGGTCAATAGAAATATAAAAGTCTAACTCTCAAAATCAATCCTGTTCACGCTTCATTCCCCATTAATCTCATTTTCTGTGAATTTTAATTTTGTACAGACAAAAATAATTGTACTTTCCCCAAATGAGCTTAAAAGAATTAATAGAAGAAAACGATACCCCCTCCAGCAAGTTTTTTGACTTTCTCATTCAAGGGCTTATTTTAATCTCCCTCGTAACCTATTCCATCGAGACCCTTCCCAACCTCTCTCCCTTTTCTCAATCCCTTTTACATATCATCGAAACCTTTTGTATCATCATCTTTACCATTGAGTACCTCGTTCGGCTTTGGGTGGCAGAACACAAACTAGCCTTTGTCTTTAGCTTTTACGGCCTTGTGGATTTATTAGCCATTCTCCCTTTCTTTTTTGTCAGTGGCTTAGACTTACGCACCATGAGAATTTTTAGGCTCTTTCGCTTGCTAAGAGCTTTTAAATTACTGAGATATAGTCAGGCTTTACTTCGATTAAAGCTTGCCTTAAAGTTGATTAAAGAAGAACTTTTAATCTTTACTGTTGCCACAGGCTTTGTTCTCTATGTCTCCGCCGTAGGCATCTATCATTTTGAACATGAAGCACAACCCGAACTATTCAAATCGGTCTTTCACAGTTTATGGTGGTCAATTATTACCCTTACTACAGTGGGTTACGGTGATATTTACCCCATTACAATAGGAGGAAGAATTTTTACGTTCTTTATGTTAGTCGTTGGGTTAGGAGTAATTGCTGTCCCTACTGGTCTTATCGCCTCAGCTCTTTCAGAGACCATTCGCAATGAAGCTGTGGATGAGGAAGATTAACTAGTCACGTTCTAATTTAATGGCTTGCATAGCCAATGTTTTAATCGTAATTCGAAGACTCGCTTCATAACGATACTTTTCTACTTCTCTCATCGCCGCTTTTTTAAAGCTTTCTTTTTGTTTCTCATTCATAGAGTCCAAAAAGATACGGCATTCTCCCGACCAAAGCCCCTCCCACCATTGCTGAGAGGTTTCATAACAAAACATGAGAGAGTCCGCAGTAAAATCAACTATATCAAAACTCTCTTCTACCAAATCTTGACTGATAGAATTAAGTGAACACATCTTTTCCCATTGATGGTTATAAAAGAAGGCCGCTAAATGAGAGTATTCTGATAACAATTTAAAAAGCCACTGAATGTATTCACATTTTTTATTCCAAATACTAAAGGAAAAAGAAGCCCCTGGTTTTAACACACGATGAATCTCACGAAGTGCTTTATACCGCTTCGGAAACATCGCTAAAGCAAAGCCACAAGTCACTAAATCAAAGGTGTATTCAGGAATGTCTAATGACTCCGCATCCATCAAATACAATTCAACTTGGCTCAGGCCTTTTTCTTGCAATAGGGTTTGTGTTTCCTTTAACATCCCCTCTGAAAAATCAATACCCACAACAGACCCACTTGGCCCTACTCTTTCTGCCAAAGAGAACAAACGCCCCCCTCTTCCAAAGGCAACATCCAAAACATCTGCACCCTCACACAATTCGCAACGGTCTACTAACAAGCGACCAAAGCTTTCGCTTATTTGGGGTACCATTTCATTACAGTGATTCGCTATATTTTCAAAGGCACACACAAGGCTATCTTTAAGGTTACCGTGATAACTCAAAGCATTAGAATAACTAACCAATTATATCTCTACCTGCATATATAGTTCCTATTGAGTCCTTCACAAACTCTGAACCAAAGCTAAATAATATAAAAAGTCATTGCAAACAAAAAAATAAAAAAATGGGCTTCCCCCAATATTCTAAAGAAGCCTACTAAGTGATAACGGTATGACAAGGCTCAGACAACTCAGGAAAATCGGAGTTATAATGAAGCCCTCTTGACTCTTTACGACAAAGTGCACTTTTAATAATTAGCTCTGCATTTAAAGCCAAGTTCCTCAATTCAATTAATTTAGGATCCATAGTGTAAAGCCCATAATCATCGATTACCTGCGATTGTATCACCTTCACAAACTCACTCGCCCTTTTTAGTCTTCGATTATTGCGGACAATCCCGACATAATTCCATAAAATAGAGCGAAGAGCTTCTAATGCAGAACGATAAGTTCCCAGATCAGTCGTAGGCTGTACACGGCTATCATCCCAATCCCAAAAGCCTTTAGAATCGGGCAATTGATGAGACTCTTTTACAATGGCTTTTAATGCTCTATTTGAAAAAACTAAAGCTTCGAGCAAGGAGTTACTCGCTAAACGATTTGCGCCATGAACCCCTGTAGAAGCTGTTTCACCACAAGCATACAAACCTTTAAGACTAGTTGCTGAATTCTCGTCTACTTGAATACCCCCACACAAAAAATGTGCTGCAGGGACTACTGGAATAGGCATTTTAGATATTTCGACTCCCCGCTTTAAGCAATGTTTATAAATATTTGGAAAGCGCTCTTTCAATTCCTCTGTAGAAAAAGCTCTCATATCTAAATAAACATGGGTTGAGCCTGACTTCTTCATTTCCTCATCAATCGCTCTAGCCACAATATCTCTAGGAGCTAAATCGGCCATAGGGTGAATACCCTTCATAATGGCAGCCCCAGCTTCATTGATTAAAACTCCACCATGGCCTCTCAAGGCTTCTGAGATCAAAAAAGGCGGTTGTTCAAAGTCGTAGAAACTTGTGGGGTGAAATTGCATAAACTCCATGTCTTCCACAGGAACACCTGCTCGATAGGCCATGGCAATTCCGTCTCCTGTAGAAACTTTATCATTTGTATTATGGGTATAGAGTTGTCCTAAACCCCCTGTACATAAAATGGTCTCTGCACCCACAAAAGTAAGCACTTTTCCTTTTTTTACATCAAGCCCATACAGCCCATAACAGCGGTTTGGTTCCTCATTCTCTTCTTTTTTGTGCTTAGAGGTTAATAAATCAATTGCCATAACCTCTTCTTTAATAAGAATCCGTTTGTTTTTTTTAATCGACTCAACTAAAGCTCTTTGAATTTCTTGCCCTGTAATGTCTCCTGAGTGAAGAATTCTAGATTCTGAATGCCCCCCTTCTTTAGCTAAATCATAAGATTCAAGCGACCCCACAGACTCTTTATCTTTTGAAAATTGAACACCCCATTCTATTAAGCTTTTAATTGCTTCGGGGCCTTCACTCACCAATAGCTCTACCCTATCTTTTCGACATAAACCTGCCCCAGCCATCAAGGTATCATCCACATGCTTTTTTAGGCTATCTTTGGGGGAAATAACAGATGCAATGCCCCCCTGTGCCCGTCCTGTCGAGCCTGCATCGATGGATCCCTTTGTCAAAAGGAGTACTTCTCCATAATGAGCTGCCTTAAGAGCAAAAGAAAGCCCTGCTAATCCAGAGCCTACGACGATATAATCAAATGCTTTTTTTTCCATGAATTAAGAAAATAAGTTTTTATTACAGTAAATCTAGTCCATAAACTTGAACAGTCACGCAAGGTAGGGTAAATTTAACACCTAAATACGGTTTTCCTTGGAGAAATAGAATATGGGCATGGAATGGATTAATAAAAACGCTAAATACTTTGTCATCGCTTTCGGGCTCTTTTTTGTCATAGGCATGATATTTATGGGACCTTTTGATTTTGCAGATCAGCAAAACTCAACTTATATCGGTAAAGTCAACGGAGAAGTCATTCCCTTAAAAGCCTTTGGAGATGAACTCAACTACCGTTCTAGCCAACAACGGACACAAACAGGCCAATCTCTTGAAGGATTAGATCTTGTTCAATTTCGTAAAAATATGTTTAAGGAAAAGGTTCAGCTCATTATTCTCGAAGATATCATTCAGAATTTAGGGCTCTCTGCTTCTAAAACTGAAATGTGGGATCACTTAGAGTCAATGCCTTTTCCCGCTTTAAGACAAGACACAAACTTTCAGACTAATGGTCAGTTTGATCAACAAAAATATTTAAGTTGGATTCATGATGACGCGACCATCAAAAACATACTTGCTGGTTATGAAGCACAAATGAAGCAACGAATCATTCCCGTAACACAACTACAACAATTAACGCAATCTCAAAGTCACAACACATCAATTGAACAAGCTTATCAAGACTTCCAACGTCAAAACAAAGCGACCATCAAATATTACTTTATTCCAAAAGACTCCTTTGTTGTCACAGATCCTGTAACAGATGCCGAAATTCAGGCCTATTATGAATCAAAGCCTGATAGTTTTTATGCCCCAGAGCCCTCTGTAAAACTTGGTTACATAAAAATCAGTCTAAAGCCATCAACAGAAGATACTACACAAACATTAAGTGACCTCAAAAAAATCAAGGACATCGTTCAATCAGGAGAAAGCTTCGAAGAAATGGCTATTGTTCACTCTGCGGATGAAAGTACTGCAGAAAACGGTGGCTCACTTGGAGGCTTACAAAGCGCAAACGCTTGGGTGCCTGAATTCAGTAAGGTTGCCTTTTCATTAAAAGTCGGCGAAATTTCAGACCCCGTCAAAACTCAATTTGGATACCACATTATTCGTTGCAATAACATTGCCGAAGATTCTGTTAAAAAAGTAGATGTAAGCCACATTCTTCTTAAAGTTGAAGTTTCATCTAAAACAATTGATAAAGAATACAAAGCACTAGATGCGATTAAGGAATCTATCCTCAATGATGGTTCAAATTTAAAAGCACTTGCAGAAAAAAATAACTTCTCTTATTTAGTATCACCTACTATTTATAAAGGGGATTATGCTCCTTTTGGTGAACGCGATTACGTCTCTGGCATTCACTCTTACGCCTTTGGGCAATCAAGCGAAGTTTCAAATGTACTGCAAAACAAAAATGGATTATTTCTTTTTGAAACTCTTAATAGCTTCCCCAAAGGACGTAGTTTAGAAAGAGAAAAAGATAATATTAAGCTTTTAGTTAAAGCGCAAAAGCAAATGGCTCTTGCGGTTAAAAAACTAACAGAACTTAAAGGGAGCCTCCCAAGTGATAACTTCCCTGCTCAAATTGACATGGCTAAACTTGACTCCACACGCAATGTAAGCTTATTTTCATGGGTTGCTGGCGTAGGTTTCAACTCTCTTTCTGCTTATCAGATATTCAACCAACCCCTAAACAAATGGGGCAATGTAATTGAAACTGATTTTGGAGTTGTGATTGCAATGGTTCAATCCAAGGAATCTCCTGACTACAATGAGCTTCTTCAAAAAGCAAAAATACCTGCTAGCATAAGCACACAGTTGGCGCAGCAAAATTTTGGAGCATGGATGGAGTTAAGAGAATCGTCTGTAGAAGTTGAAAACAACCTAGACAACATTTACACTAACTAAGATTATTTTTTGTCAGTGGTTTGCAAAATACTTTGGCGCATCCACTGACAATCATCTTGAAAATACCCCCCTGTACTGGCATATTCGCTTTCAATCTTATTTAATAGCGATAAGACACTTTCTTTCTCCCCTGTCTGAATCACCATTTCTAATAAGCTAATCGTATTTATCTTTTCAATAATCTCTGTTTTTTTCTGGTAGTTAATCGTCCTAAAATTTTCAAATGAGCCTCGTAATACATTTTGAAGGCTTACAAGTAAATCATTTGCTAAATCATCTACAAACAATATATCCAACCAGCATTCAACATTCAAACCAATCAAATGGTAAAAATTCTCTCCATACTCTGTAAGAATCTCTTTATTTGTTTCAACTAATAGACTCAACCATTCTCCAGCCGTAGAACGAGAAACATTAGGGAGAAACTGCTTTTCCATTATCGTACAGTTTTCCATATTATTAACTCCTAGTTGATCAATCACTGGTAAACCATGCATTCGACAAGCTAAGGCCCTATGACTGTGAACCACACATAAGCCCTCTGAAGATTGAAAACGACAATAAAAATTACCTTCAAATTTTGGATGAGGCTCCATAGGCAAATCAAAGTATTTTTCAATCTCATGTTGCGAAAATTTTTCAAAAACAAACCCTATCATGTGTATAAATTCAGAAAGTGTCATTGTGGGAGAAACACAACACCCCGTGCAACCAGCAAGACAGGGAAGCCCCGGTAATGAACGATAAATACCTTCTAATTTTTTTGTCATAGACTTCCATTTCAAGAAAGAGTTTAAAACTCATATCGGCATCTTTTTAGCTTTACTAAACGACTTTACACTCTACCACCTTTAAAACCTCTTTGATTGCCCCTCAGCACATTGTATATTTTAGAGGAAGGCACTTGGGGAAGACCCAAAAATCTAAACAATTACCACAAATAACTCTTATTGATATTTCTTATTCGATTTAGAGAAAAATATAGGCTATAATTGCCATAGAATATGAACAAACAAATAGCTCACGGAAAAATCCTAGTTGTCGATGATGAAGAATCTATCTGCGATATAATCAGCGACTATTTAGAGCTACGTGAATTTAGTTGTTCTACAGCAAACTCCGTTCAGCAAGCGATTACTCAGCTCGAAACTAATTCTTTTGATTGCATTGTCTCTGATATTAAAATGCCAGGGCTCTCTGGATTAGACTTACTGAAAAAAGTCATGGTAGACTGGCCCAATATAGCGGTTATTCTCATTACAGGCCATGGAGAGATAAATACAGCGATTACAGCAATGCAAGAAGGCGCATACGATTTTATTCTAAAACCCATTCAGCTAGAACACATCACCAAAAGTGTCGCTAATGCTATCGAAAAAAAACGCCTTAAAGAAGAGCTTAAAAAATATCAAAAGAACTTAGAGAATCTGGTTGATAAAAGAACCGAGCAAATCAACGGCACCTTAAATGCACTAAAATCCTCTCACCTTGAAACCATCAATATTCTAGCAAATGCAGCAGAATATCGAGACGATGAAACAGGAAGCCATGTTTTAAGAATTAGTAAATACTGTGAAGTTTTAGCGAAGGGGCTACAAATGACACGAGAAGAAGTTTGGATGATCACAAAAGCCAGCCCTTTACATGATATCGGCAAAATTGGCATTCCCGATTCCATCCTTCTTAAACCGGCTTCTCTCACTTCTGCTGAATTTGAGATTATGAAGGGACACCCAACCATTGGTAGCAGTATTTTAAAAAACACAAAATCAAAGCTCTTAAATATGGCCCAGGATATCGCACACTCCCATCATGAAAAGTGGAATGGAAGTGGCTATCCAGATGGTATCCATGAAGAGTCAATCCCTCTCCCTAGTCGAATTACAGCCTTAGCAGATGTCTTTGATGCCTTAACGATGAAACGTTGCTACAAGCCCGCTTTTAGTATTGAGAAATCAATTGAAATTATGAGAGAAGGACGGGGGTCTCATTTTGACCCCAAGTTACTCGACCTCTTCATCTATTTATTAGATGACATTAAAGAGATTCATAAAAACTATAAAGACTAATTCCTATTTCAGTTTTACAATCTTTCTCTGACTAATTAACTCTGGTAAACCAGGAGCGTTAACCTTTAGGCGAACAAAGTAAGAACCATTAGGCATTCTTGTCCCTTGGTTATCCACCCCATTCCACCTTATATTAAGCATATTTGATCCCTGAGAAAAGACTCCTTTTCTCGTAAAAACAACCTCACCACTCACGCTATACACCTTAAGAGAGTAATTAACCCCCGCTAAAGCATAATCTTGGGCAACAGAATATTTAAAGGTTGTAAAGGTGTTAAACGGGTTAGGAACATTTCTAAAACCTAATTGAGGTAAAGAGGAGCGCACTCCCTCTTCCGTATCAATTCTCACATCATAAGCTCCGCTATTTAAATCTTTTGAGCTAACATTAACGGCATCCTGACTAGATAGCTTATAAACCTTATGACTAGCAGATTGAACTAAATAGACACCCACTGAATCGGGGAGGCTTTCTTGACCTTTAATCTTTAAGCTTATGGTTGAGTTCTCAATGGCTGTTGCTTTAAGAGGCCAAAACCCCTGAGTACCATCTGACAAAGCATGTAAACTCTTTGATAATGCCCCTTTTTCTGGATCGGCCACGACTAATCTTAACCCTTGCCCAGGTGCCTGAGGCAACTCACTAAACTGAATCAAAGTATTACTTTTTCCTATGACCACAGAAGCTAATGCATTTTTACTTTGGGCAATGACTTCTACCTCATACCCAGCCTTAACTCCTTTTTTAGGTAACCCAGCCAATGCACTTCTATCCGCTCCTATTACAGGAAAGTTTAATTTTATCTCCCCAGCAGCTTGAATAATATACCCATGCCAAGGCCTTACGATTGAATCGCCCTCTACTTTTTTCCAAGCTAAACTGGAAGCGCTTCCAGATACCCAAGAACGATTAAACTCATAAATCGAAACTGTAGCATCAGTCGCTTTAACGCCACCCACTGTCGAATTAGCTACTATATCTCGCCATGACATTGCAAAGTTAAATGGCAAACCAAATTCAGACCAAGTACCTGCAGGAATTGTCAAAGTATACGGTTTTCCATCTAAAGTGATTCCGCCTCCAGAAATAGGAATAAAAGTGCCTGCAGAAGCCACCCAGTTTGTTCGAGTACTATCAAATACAAAGCCCTTTTTGTTTGAGCCATCATACTTAACCCAGCCACCTACGCCATCTCGACGCCAAACCCGATTCTCATTATTATTCCAACTTTTTTTACTACCTACTACATCAACAGGTGATAATGGTACGGTCTCAGCCCAAGGATAAGAAAATAGTTCCCATTTTTTTTCTGTCATTTGGAGAACACTATTCTTTTCTAACTCTACTACATCATTATGAAATCTTAATTGAGAGTTTTTGAACTGCACAGGCATTAACGCACGACTCACCGTCATTCGTCCCCCATCAAATACAGTAAAAACAAACTCAATTCCTCTCGTCGCCTTTCTATTTGTCGATTGACTCACGTATTCTTTTATTGTAAAAGACTCTTTTCCACTTGTTAAGCTTCCTCCAGAAACTGTAAATGAACTATTTTTTATTCTCCCATGATAAGAGCTACTTTTAAATTCAGTCCTTGCTTCCGAATAAGGGATGGGTGATTTTCCCATACCTTGAGCAATAGCCAATTTACTGGACTCAGCATTCAACTTGTCCATGTATCGCATTCCCCATCTTTGCTTCAAGTTACTGCCTAAGCCGTTAAGTTCTGAATTCAAAAACATGGGGTCAAAAAAGTATTTTTTGCCTTCCACAAAAACGCCTTTACCCATAGTACCTACAGGCACTGCATTGATGAGTATAAGAGGATTTGCTGTTATAAAGCTACCCCCCGTAAAGCTCAGTTGAACTGTACCTGTTGCATCACCAATTACAAAAGGTTTTGTCACAG
>CAZLBO010000046.1:0-11643 GCA_964557725.1 uncultured Bifidobacteriales bacterium
GGGTTGAGGTTGTCGTTTCACCTGTCCCGTCATTCCAGCTCGTCTGGAATCAAAACAAAAGACAATTTTCGTTCCGTCAGTTCCGTCATTCTGGCTTGTCCAGAATCAAAATGGAAAGTTCTCTCGTCAAATAGGGATAAAAGCCTTATATCAAGCGATCCTTTTTCTTTTTACAATTAGACCACTATTCGTCTCATTTTCTAGCTTTGTTTTAAATTACCACATTTAAAATAAAACACTGAAATTTATGAACACTATTAAAAACCAAGAAAAAATCCTCCAAAAACTAGGCATCGAAAAACTTAATCCGATGCAAGAAAATGCGATAGCTACCATTATGGAGAATCCCCATGTCATTTTACTATCCCCAACGGGAACAGGAAAAACAATTGCATTTCTTTTGCCCACTATTGCAGGACTCAGTAATAAACATATGGGTGTTCAAGCATTAATACTCGTTCCCTCTAGGGAGTTAGCTATTCAAATTGAACAAGTTATTAGAGAAATGGGAGCAGGCTTCAAAGTAAGTGCTGTTTATGGGGGAAAGAATTTTTCAAAAGACAAACTAGACTTGAAACACCCGCCTACAATTTTAATAGGAACACCAGGGAGAGTTGCAGCACATTTGGAAAAAAAGGTTTTTTCTACAGAAAATATTAAAACTCTTGTGTTAGATGAATTTGATAAGTCACTTAATGTTGGCTTTTCATCGGAAATGAAATACATACTTTCAACCTTAAAAGATACACGCAAAATCATTCTAACTTCTGCAACATCAAAATTAGAGATTCCTAGCTTTGTCCCTTTAGAAAAACCAATAACAATTGTTCAAGAGAAAAAAGAAGAGCCGTTGCTTACTCTAAAAAAAGTATTATCATCTAATAAAGATACCTTCCCAACTTTACTTAAAACAATTTCTCACCTTGGAGAGCAACGAGGGATAATATTTTGCAATTTTAAAAGAACAATCGAAGAATTAAGAAAGCATCTTAAAAGTAATGGTATACCAAGCGGAGGCTTTCATGGTGATATGGAGCAAAAGGATAGAGAAAAGGCCTTGATTAAATTTAGGAATGGTACATACCGAATATTAATTGCAACGGATCTTGCTGCAAGGGGGCTGGACATTCCTGAACTTAATTATATCATACATTTTCAACTTCCAGAGAAAGAGCAAGAATTTACTCATCGCAACGGAAGAACCGCGAGAATGTTTAGTAAAGGGGTTGCTTATGTTATTGAAGTTGAAAAAGAGAGACCACTTCATTATCTAAGACCTATGCAGACGGAAATCTTAAACTCAAACCGACTGCCTTTTCCTCCTTCATGGAAAACATTGTTTATTTCAGGGGGGCGGCAAGATAAAATTTCTAAAGGTGATTTGGCTGGGTTTTTTATGAAACAAGGAAAGCTGAGTTCGGATCAACTTGGCGTTATTGAGTTGAAAAAAGATTGTTCTTTTGTAGCTGTTCAGCAATGCGATATTAATGAACTTATAGAGCGAACCAATGCTCATAAAATTAAGAAGAAAAAAGTAAAAGTTGTGATTATCTAAGAAGGCATGATTTTACAAAAGTATCGATTTTATAAAATTTAGAGGGTGAGAAGTTGGGGTGATTTCAAAGTCGAACCATTTCTGTAAATCGATATCAAACCCCTCACCATTTAAATAATGGCTAAGGGCCTTGTTGAGTCCTGTTTTAAATTTAGCATGATTCGCCCCTGTGGGGTCTTGGTGCCACAAATCGTTACGAGCAAAACCTTTAAATTTAGGCCCGCTAATTGTAATGCCAAATGATTCTGGAGACTTACCGACAGGGCTGTGTACAGTAGTGGTAAATTGATGCCAAAAGGCTGATTGAATACAGTTGTTTGCAAACAGTTGCCTAACAATTTCAAGGGAATCTATGGTTTCGTGTGAGGTTTGAGTGGGGAATCCATACATTAAGTAGGCGTGTACCATTATATTTTGCTGAGTAAAGGCATGGGTGACTTGGGCTACTTGTTTAATGTCTACACCCTTATTCATTTTTTCTAATAGTCTGTCAGAAGCAACCTCTAGCCCGCCTGTTACTGCGATGCAACCCGCTTTAGCCATAAGGCGGCACAGTTCGGGGGTAAATGTTTTTTCAAAGCGAATATTTGTCCACCATGTTATATGCACTTTTTGTTTAAGCAACGTTTCTGCCATCGCTTTCAACATTTTAGGGGGGGCGGCTTCATCTACAAAATGGAATCCATAAGTACCCGTTTCTTTAATCACCTTTTTAATTTTATCCACTAAGTCTTGGGCGGTGGTGTTTTGGTAATCAGCAATATAGCTCAACCCCACATCACAAAAAGAGCACTGCTTCCAATAACATCCATGGGCTATGGTTAGCTTATTCCATTTACCATCAGTCCACAGCCTGTGCATAGGGTTCATCCTATCTAAAAAAGCCACATAGGCTTGGTGAGGCAAACCCTTGTAACTCGGAGCGGGTAATTTGCTGTGAGGGTGAAGTGAATTAGGCTTTTTGTTTTTGTAAACCACCTTACCATTTTCTAAACAATAAGTTCTTTCGAGATCTTCTAAAGTATTTTTGTTTGAAAGATAACCTGCCAATTTTAACAAGGGGCCCTCGCCATCTCCTGTGGTCATAAAATCAATAAACTTAAATATTCGAGAATCGGTTAATGATAGAAGCTCAGTATTGCAATACCCTCCTCCAAAAGCCACTTTAATAGTGGAAGAGGAATGTTTAATAAATTGAGCGCACCTGAGGGCAGAAAATAAATTACCGGGAAAGGGAATCGTAAAACATACCAGACTGGGGCTGTACTGCTTTATTTTTTCACCTAGCAATAACAATAGCTGTTCTTCAATAAGGGTAGGCTCATAACATAAAAATTCATCAATTTTATCAAAGCTACTGGCTGAAGTCGCAATTTGTTCTGCATAACGAGTGAAGGAAAAGAACTCATCCACATTGGCTCGAATAAAATCACCTAGCTCCTCAATAAATAAGGTGGCCAAGTGTTTGGCCTTATCCAATACACCCAGATTGCCAAAGGCCCTTTCTAATTCTTCAGGGTGTTTACAATACCTGTGAGATTTTGGTAAATAGCCGTTTGAAAGTGTTTGATAAGCTTCTGTAACTTGATGAGTGCGTAAAAAACCCAGTACTCGGTCAACCTTGGCTATGTATTCTGAACGTTGTTGCCAGACCATGGGAAATTGGAGGTTGCCCTCATGTTCAGCCTGTTTAAACAATAGGGTGATAAAATCTTTCGTAAAAATTTTATTAAACAATTCAATGCTTAAATCACATTGGTTAGCGGGTATGCCTTGCTCATCTAAAAAACCTTTTAAGTAGGCTGTTGCAGGGTAAGGCGTATTGAGCTGCGTAAAGGGAGGCGTAATTAATAAAATATTTATCATTACCCATCAAAATAGAAATTGTTTTCCCCTTAGCAAATTTAATTTAGCGAAGAGGCACTTACTTAAAACATTGATAGATGATGAATTTTTTATCTACAGCTATTATTTTTATGTATGAAAATAAAGCCGACAAATGTGGTTTATAACCTAAATTTTTATTTGCTACAATTTGAAGGTTGCCTCCTTTTTTTAAACATCGAAAACACTCCTTAAAAAGCTCTAAGGGTATCCTAATATTTATTTCATATTCAAAATGAAAAGGCGGATTGGTTACAATTAAATTAAAGGTGTTGGAATCGAAAAGAGAGAGTTCATTATTGGTATGATGATGAATGTTTTGCCCTTGTAGGTTCAACTCCGCAGAGGCAACGGCAAGTAATGAGTCGTCCATTAAATCAATTTTAGCCTCAGGAAAATTTTTGTGAATTTCATTGCCAATTATACCATTGCCAGAAGCTAAATCCAAAATACGTTCATCATTGGGGCTTACATCAATATGCTTTAGAAAAAATTGAGTGGCATAATCAATATGTTCTCCAGAGAATACACCCAAATATTGCAGGTACTCCTGATTGTTATAATTTAGTGAGGTGATAATTTCTTTTTTAGGCCTACTCTTTCTTTTGGTTAATGTGATTAACCTTGCTTTTTTTAAGGCTCGGCTTTGCTCAACCCCTTCAAAATATTCTGTCGCTATTTTTAATAAATTAGAATTAAAGTTACGAGTCATAAAAGAACAGATGACTGTGATGTTATTTGATGAATTATTTGCAATATGCTCAAGAAAAAGTTGAAAAAGCCCTAAAGATTTGGGGATTTTAACTAAGGCGATATCCAGTTTATTTTTTAAAGTTGAAAGTGGGCTTGAGAAGTTTAAAGGGTTTAGGCCATTAAACAGTAAATTGTTTTTTATAGCTTTTTCCTGACTCTTATGAGTCTGTATTACAATTGGGTTATAAGAATGTAATGAACAACTTAAAAACCCAAATTGATCATTATAAATAGCAGGGTTGTTTGTCTTATTTTTTAATGACGTGAATGCTTGCAACAGGAATTCGTCCGCTGCGCTCCACGGTTTTAATGATTTATCCACAGATAAATCATACCGCTTTATATTGTATTTTGGGGTTGAATGCTCATGTAATTTATCTGTCATTAGAACCTTTTTTACTTTTCAAGCGTATTACCTACCTTGTACAGGCATTATTATAAAAATATAATTTAATGGCAAACGGCAATACTGTCATTTTCTTTAACAGCAGGTGTATTTGATAAAACTTCTCACTCCCAAGGTGTTAAAAAGGCACCCAGAAAAATAATGACCCCATGGAGATGCATTTCACCACCGTTTTGGCTGTATGAATTGGGTGGCTCCATTTTTTATTTGTTGGCTATATCCTTTTGTATCAAAAAAAACGAGAGAACCCATCACTTCACTTACCCAAAATTACTAATTTTTTGTCTTATACGATTTGCCTAAAAATCCACAAAATATAAGATTCGAAAAAAAATGATTTTATTGTCCAAAAACAAACCCCTCAATCATCAATTAGTATCGGAAGTGTTTTTCGATATAAATTAACTAAGGAGTCAATATGCCAAAATATCTGTGCATGCAAAAAAGTAAAACTGGAGAAAAAAAAATAGAAAAACCCTCTCCGGCTCAAATGGAAGAAATGTATACCGTTTTTAATACTTGGAAAGAAAAGTTCCAAAATAATATTGTTGATATGGGTGGTAAACTCATGGGGGGAGGGAAAATTGTTTCTATGGATGGCATTACTGATGGCCCTTTTGTAGAAGCCAAAGAGTTAATTGGCGGGTACATGATAATTTCTGCTGAAGATATGGAGAAGGCAATTGAAATCGCTAAGGGTTGCCCTGGTGTGGTGATGCCAGGTTCAAGCGTTGAAATTAGAGAGATAAATTCACCCTGAAATCAATAAAATTAGTTGAGCACTTCTTCCGGCATGAATATGGCAGGCTTGTGGCTATGCTTGCCAGTCGAGTGGGAGTGCAACATATTGAATCTGTAGAAGATGCCGTTCAATCGGCATTAATAATAGCCTATGAGACCTGGAAAATTAAAGAAGTTCCAGAGAACCCATCTGCTTGGCTTTACAAAGTAGCCTTTAATAACATAATAAGTGGCCTCCGTCAAAATACCCACCGTCAACGTATATTAGCAGATAATCCTGATTTAAATAAAAACCTCGCTAAGGCTGACCCTAATACATTCTTGGTAGGTGAAGTTAAAGATGATTTACTTCGAATGCTTTTTGTGTGTTGTGACAAGGAAATCCCCCCAGACTCTCAATTAGTATTTGCTCTGAAAACTCTTTGTGGATTTAGTATACCCGAAATTGCCCTGAGATTATTCACCAGTGAAGCAAATACGTACAAACGTCTTGAGCGAGCCCGTAATTGTCTAAGAAAAATTGCACCCAACAAGTCACCATTAGATATTAATGAAATACAGAGTATCGAAATTAAGTCTCGAATTCCAGCTGTTAACAGGGTTCTTTATTCACTTTTTACCGAAGGGTATTTTTCTTCTCACATAAATCAGGCAATACGGCGCGAACTTTGTGAAGAGGCTATCCGCCTTGCAAAAATTTTGGCTGAACATCCTGCAGGGCAGAACCCCGAAACTTCTGCATTAATTGCCCTGATGTATTTACATAGTGCCAGAATGGCGTCTCGAATTGATGATATGGGGGGCTTGTTACTCTTGGAAGAACAAAATAGGAAGGGGTGGGATAAACAGCGTATTCATATTGGATTACAGTGGTTAGCAAAATCGGCTCAGGGGCAAGAATTTTCTCGGTATCACGCAGAAGCAGGGATTTCTGCAGAACACTGTTTGGCGACCTCATTTGAAGAGACCAATTGGACAAAAATTGTAGAATGTTATGATCTATTGGAAAGGGATTCTGATTCTGCCCTGCACAGGCTAAACAAAGCCGTGGCCGTTGCTGAATGGAAGGGCCCCGAAGAAGGTTTAGCCGTTGTGGAAGGTTTTCAGCCTCCTACCTGGTTAGAAGGTTCCTACCTTTGGTGTGCCGTTTTGGCTGATTTACATCGGCGCTGTGGAAATAAAAAAAAAGCACAACATCATGGGAAAATAGCTTTGAACTTAGCACCCAGTAATAGAATCAAAGAATTACTTAAGAGGAGATTGGCCATGGGTGATTAGTCACGGGATTGTTGATACAACCCTACCCAAATTATTTCTCTCAAAAAAGCATTACAGATTTTGAAATATATCGAGCAGATAAACTGGGGCTACTGGCAGATGTAAAAAAAGTTCAATCCCCTCTACCCCTCACATCGAACAACCCTTACACTATCAATTACAATTTGAGTCAGAGGGGCATCCGTTCTGTCAGTACTTACTCTTCCTATACTATCCAATATATTTTCTCCACTAACAAGCTCTCCAAAAACAGTATAGCCCCATTCAGAAGAAGAGGAGCTTCCTTTAAAGTTTAAGAATGAGTTGTCCTTGGAATTAATAAAGAACTGTGAAGTGGCAGAATGAGGCTCGGAAGTTCTTGCCATAGCAATGGTTCCCTTGTTGTTTACGAGTCCGTTAAATGCCTCATTTTTGATGGAGGCTTTCGTTTTCTTTTTTCTATTATTTACATCAAATCCACCTCCTTGAATCATAAAGTCTTTGATTATACGATGGAAAATAGTTCCATTATAAAATGACTCGTCTACGTAACTCAAAAAATTAGCTGTAGTTTTAGGGGCATTGATGGAATCAAGTTTTAAGACCATCTCTCCCACGGTAGTAAAAATGGATACGCAAACATAATCTTCAGGTTCTAATTTAACAGGGATAAGAAGATCGGGGCCTTCTGTCTTATCAAAAAGGCAGCTAGAAAGTAAGAGGAACGTGAGAAGAATGGAAAAGGTTTTTTTGTTAACAGAAGTCATAGGGATTACCAAAAGTTGAATTATAGTGAGGGGTTTGAATAACAGGTTTTTTGTTCTATAGCCATGCTTTTCTAAAGAACAAAAGCAGTGGCTTTTCGATATAGTGATAAAAGATGATACCACCTAACGTGGCACCAGCGGATATAATTATGAATAAGAAAATCCCTCCGACAAGCTCGTTTATATGTGTCCATAAAATAAATTTACAGAGAAATGAAATGATTGCTGCATGAATCAAATAAATGGAATAAGAGGCCTCTCCCATAAGTAGTAAAGCCTTTTTGTTATGAAGAAAGTGGCTTATTTTCTTGTTATGAGATTGTAATAAAATTCCCGCAGAGGTCGCGCCAAAAATTAGAGTAGAAAGAACAGATAAGTAACCATTTAAATAAGGGCCATAATGTATAGGATACTTCCACAACCCGTTGATCAGAAAAATAAGGTTAAAAACAAAGAAACTTTTAAGGCCTAATTTAATTTTATGGGGGTATTTTTTGAGAGTCCAAGCGGTAAGAACTCCTATAGCAAAAAGGAGGTTGTTGGGTGAGAAAAAAACGAGATGAAGGTTGTTGTCAGGCCAATAATTAATGGTGCATGTAAATAGAACTGAGGCAAGCCATATGAGAGAGACGGTTTGCCCTAGCTTTTTATGGAGAATAAATAAGGAAAAAACAAAATAGAAAATAAGTTCATAAATGAGCGTCCATGCAACGAGAAGGTGAGGAGGGTTTTTGTTTGGTATAAGAAAAAGGCTGAAGATAAAAGTGGAAATGTCTTTGTGAAAAGGCTCGCCATAAGAGGGAACAAAAAACCAAAAAGGAGCTAATAAACAAGTGATAATGATGTAAGCAGGGTAGATACGGATGATTCTTTTCTTTAAATACGTAAAGTATTTAGAGGCCTTTCCTATATCCTTTGCGTGAACAGAGTAAATAATAAAGCCACTTAACACAAAAAAGAATTGAACACCTGCATTGCCAAACTTAAAAAAGTTCAATAAATAATGAGACTCAAATTTTTGACTTATTGCTGATTGTGTATGAAAAAAGACAACGAAAAGAGTCGCAAGACCTCTGTAGACGTGAGGAAGTTCGAGAATCTTTTTTTGTCGAGGAATGTTCAAGTCGCCTTCTTGCGTTAAGTCATTGAATAGAGAGCTGTGGAATATACAATAATTAACCAAGGAAGGTTATTCGGAAAAATGGAGTGTCGATAAAAAGAACAAGTCAAAAAAGGATATCTTTCTATATTGCCCTAACTATGGAAGCCCTTACTACCCCCCTCGAAGCCTTACAGTCTGTTTATGGATACGATTCCTTTCGTGGAAACCAACAGGAAGTTGTTGAATATATTACGGAAGGTAATGATGCCCTTGTGTTGATGCCTACGGGTGGAGGAAAGTCGCTATGTTATCAAATTCCCTCGATATTACGAAAGGGAACAGGTATTGTGGTTTCGCCATTGATTGCTCTAATGGATGACCAAGTAAATGCATTAAAGGCGCTGGGGATAGAAGCCGCTTATTTAAATTCAAGCTTATCGACTAAAGAGTACTTTGAGGTGATGGATAAAATCCGTTCAAACAGTTTAGATTTATTGTATGTCGCCCCTGAACGATTGTGTACAGAAGAGTTTTTGGAAATGGCAAAGGGCATGACGATCTCCCTTTTTGCGATTGATGAAGCCCACTGTGTTTCTCAATGGGGGCATGATTTTAGGCCAGAGTACTTAAAATTGTCTCTTTTAAAAGAGCGGTTCCCTCAAATTCCTTTATTAGCTTTAACAGCCACAGCAGATACCAGTACTCGTAATGAGATTGTAGAGCGGTTGGGGATTACAAAAGGAAAGAAGTTTGTCTCTGGCTTTGACCGCCCTAATATTCAATATCGAATAGAGTTAAAGGGAAATGCTAAAAGCCAATTAGTTCGATTTCTTGATAAAGAACATCGAGAGGATTCGGGGATAGTGTATTGTTTGTCACGGAATGGGGTGGAGAAAACGGCTGACTGGCTAGTGGATAAAGGTTATAAAGCATTGCCTTATCATGCGGGATTACCTGCTAAAACAAGAAAAAGTAATCAAGCAAGGTTCTTGCGAGAAGACAAAATCATTATGGTAGCAACCATTGCTTTTGGAATGGGAATTGATAAACCCAATGTGCGCTTTGTCGCTCATTTAGATTTACCCAAAAGTGTAGAAGCTTATTATCAGGAAACAGGCCGAGCAGGTCGAGATGGAGAAGCTTCGACCGCTTGGATGATTTACAACTTGAGTGATGTGGTCAAGCAAAGACAGTTTATTTTTAATGGATCTGGGTCTGAACAGTTTATAAAGGTGTCAAACCATAAATTAAATTCATTGCTAGGTATGTGTGAATCCATAGAATGCAGACGAACATTATTGCTTAAGTATTTTGGTGAACATGATCATGAAGCTTGTGGTAATTGTGATACATGCCTTAATCCCACAAAACATTACGATGGAACCATTGATGCACAAAAGGCTATTTCTTGTGTTGTACGCACAGGGCAACGGTTTGGAGTAGGGCATCTGATAGATGTATTGCGAGGGAAGGACTCCGATAAGATCAAAAACTTTGATCACGATAAACTACCGACTTATGGTTGCGGAAAAGAAAAAAGTCAAAAGCAATGGCAGTCCATTTTTAGGCAACTTATTGCATCAGATATTTTAAAGGTGGATTATCAGGGTTATGGGGGTTTAATGATAACACACAAGTGTACTCCTATTCTTAAAAAAGAAATCACCTTAAATTTTAGGTTAGATGAAGACAATTCTGTTAAAGAGAGGCCCAAAAGAAGACGAAATTATGTTTCTTCAAAGGATGAAGGTTTAGCTGAAACGGAACTATATCAAGAGTTAAAGAGGTATCGTTATGACAAATCTCTTGAATTAAACTTACCACCTTATGCGGTGTTTAATGATAGAACCTTGAGAGACTTGATTGCTGTTTGTCCATCCACCTTTCCCGAATTGTTAGAGGTTCATGGAATTGGAGAGAAGAAAGTAGAGAAGTTTGGAGCAGATTTGTTGGAAATATTAGGAGCGATACCAGCAGTATAAAAAGTGGCTTTGCTAGTGTGGCGACCAAGAAGTTTTATCATGTAAGAACTGCTTTTTAATCTGTCGTTACACTATTAGTTTATTTGCTCATGGGCTAGTGGAGACAGTTAAGGACTCTCTGAATAAATAGATGTGCTTGTTAAAATAAGACGGTGAAGTTCTTCCCATTTGTTGGATTTAATTTTTAAGAAATAGATTCCACTGGGAAGTTTGTCTAATTTAAATTCAAAAGGAGACAATGATTTAATTTGTTTTTTTAAAAATCTCTTTCCATAAATATTAAAAATCTCAAGAAGTAGATCTAAATTTTCAGGTTGAAAAAGGACACTTCGACCTTTAAATAAAAGTCTAATTTTGTGCCTTTGTGGTCTAGTTTTAAATGAATAAATAGGAGAGGAAGCGCTTAGTGAGTCTTGTAGAGCTGTTACTTTCCAGTAGTATATTTTTTTCTGTTTTAATATAGGAGAGTAGTTTGTGCCTAAAATCTTGCTGGCTATTTGGTGAATAGGTGGGCTGATAGTATCTAAATAAACATTGTAGAAAACAGGATGTAGTAACCGAGAGCTTCTACCCGACCATTTTAGTGAGGAGGTTGTGGAGGTGTTTGGATATTTATTTAAGGGGTAAATGAGAGCAGGGCTTAAAGGGGGTTCTGTGGTAAATGTCCATATAGCTGATTTTACGGTTTTCTCCTTTTCTGTTCCAATGATACTCCAATAATAGGTGGTGTTAAATTTTAAAGAGGGTGCGGAAAGAGAAAGACTTTTTCCCTTGGAGTGATAAAGTTTTTGGGGTGGGTTAAGAGTGTCAAAATAAATATTGTAAGTAATGTTATTGTTGCTATCAGGTTTTTTACTAAAAAATTGCAGAGAGGTGGAAACGGGTATGTTGTGAGAACTATCAGGTGGTGAGGGTTTTTGAGGGGGGTTAAATCGTTGAGGTTGGGGGACTTGAGGTACGTTTAGTTTGATTGCATCAAAAAAGTCTTTAAGCCCGATAGAAAGGTTCCCTTGCCGTACTAATCCCTTAGCAATAATGCTATCCCCATGAATAAAGTAACCCGTCGGTTCATAAAAGCACCCGTCTCTAGGGCCAAGATCCATACTGTCCAAATCATGAAGGTCATTTGTAAAGACAATAAATGCAGTATCTATAAGGGCTCTATAGGATTGTAAAGAATCGCCAAAATAAAACCA
>CAZLBO010000047.1:0-11558 GCA_964557725.1 uncultured Bifidobacteriales bacterium
CAGCAGATCCACATACGCATCCCCTGGATAATAAGGGCGAATATCCTCTTCAAAGGTCTTCTTTCCCCAAACCACATTAGGAGCAAACATCCACTGCACATTATCTGCTTTTTCCTTTTTAAAAAGGGCATACACATGCTTCCAAGCCTTTTTAAAGGCATGAGGTTGACCTCCCCACGCAAACCACCTGCCATTCATTTCAAAGCCAAAGCGATAAATGACCTTCTTCCCGTAATGAGCGGCGTCCTTTGCCCAATGGGAAAAATAAGCGTCGTACTTTCCTTGGGTAATTTGCTCTAAAATCGATTGATCGGTGCCGCGTCCCCAAACTTGTAACTCTAGGCTGATAATAGTGGTTGCCCCTAAGCTATCATTAAATTCAACGGCTTGACGGGGAAAAGGACGGATGAGGTCTCTAAAGAACATCAGGTACTGGGGGGCAGCTCCCAAGGCCTTGACCTCTTGTTCTACTAATTTTTTATAGGGCTTAAAGCTCCAATAGATTTGATACAGCCCCCAAGGCTTAGGGGTTCCCCAACCTAAAGAGACGGTGAACAGAAGACTTACCCCTAAAATCTTTAAAACTTTTAGGCTAAATTGATTCTCTGAACATGATTTTCTGATTATATTCTCCAAGACATTGTATAATTGTAATAGTCTTTAGCGGAAGATAAGAAATCCATGGCTCGAAATCACCAAACAGATTCACTTTTAGATTTTATTCAAACCTCCCCTACCCCTTATCATGCGGTTCAAAATTTACAGAAAAAAATAGAACAGCTAAATAATGGCGAAAAATTAACCGAAGACGGAAATTGGGAGCTCCACAACCATCAGTCCTATTATTTGAATCGGCGGGGAAGTAGTTTTGCTGGTTTTAAAATCCCCAGTCAGCTTTCAATGGATCTTTCTTTTTCCATTATTGTGGCGCATACTGATAGCCCGTGTTTAAAGTTAAAACCACAACGTAAACCCAGCGTAGAAAATTATTACCAATGGGGGACAGAAGTCTACGGCGGAGCACTTTATAACTCGTGGTTAGATAGAGATTTATTGATTGCAGGTAGAGTCTCATACATGGACGGCAACAAGGCGGTTTCCAAAGAGGTAAACCTCACCGATTTTAAATGCCGCATTCCTCAATTAGCTATCCACCTAGATAGAGAAGTCAATCAGGGTTTACGCCTCAATCCACAGAATCATTTAGTGCCTATTTTAGGCTTGGAATCAGGGCAATCGTCCAAAGACTTATGGGCTTTACTCCGCAGGCATGCTCAAATCCCTGCACAAATTAAAAATGAATGGGTTTCCTTTGACCTTTTTTTACACGACGCCACCCCCCCTGATTATGGAGGTATTAACAATGACTTTATCTACGCCCCTCGTTTAGACAACTTAGCGATGTGCCATGCAGGAATTGAAGCTTTAACTTCTGCTGAACCCAAGGGGACTTCTATCCCTGTGGTGGTTTGCTTTGATCATGAGGAAGTAGGCAGTGAATCGGCTACAGGGGCACAATCCAATTTCCTCTATTCTCTTTTAGAACGCATTGCTCTCAATCTCAACAAAAATCGTGAAGAGTTTCTTAAAGCATTAAGCCGTTCCTTTATAATTTCCGCGGATATGGCACATGCCCTACACCCTAATTACCCTTCTGCCCATGATGACAACCTCAAACCTTTGCTCAACAAAGGCCCTGTCATTAAAAGTAATAGTAAGCAACGCTATGCTTCCGATTCCCTTTCTTCTGCTCGCTTCAAAGAGCTCTGTCATTCTGCAGGAATTCCTTTTCAAGAATTTATCAACCGTGCCGATCTTTCCTGTGGAAGCACTCTAGGCCCTATTGTTGCTAGTTTAACAGGTATCTCCGCTGTGGATGTAGGTAATCCTATGTTATCCATGCATTCCGCACGGGAAATGGCAGGGAGTGAGGATCACCCTATGATGATTGAGGTGTTTAAGAAGTTTTTTGAAGGGGGTTAGTTTCTCGGGTTCTTTGCTTTTTATACTTTTTAAGACTTTTAAATCTTTCTGATTTTTAAACTTTTCTTTCCACAAAAAAAGGTCTGGTAAAAACCAGACCTTTTAAAAATAACTTAATTCAGATTTTCAGCTTTAAAATATCACTACCTTTTCAGTCTGATAATGACCATTCGCTTCAAGCTTAATAAAGTAAACTCCTTCTTTTAATTCGGAAAACTTTACTTGTGAAGATTCTACATTTTTTTGAGATTCTAGTATTCTTCCTGAAACATCAAGGAGTTCCATACTATAACTAACAGCTAAATGAGTATTTACCAAAAGGTTCTTTCCCTCTTTAACCAAATTAAATAGTGTTGAATTTTCGAAACCTCGCCCTAGAGTAGAAGTGATATTAGGTGTTTTACAAAGAGATTGGTCGCCAAACTTTTTTGTAGCGTCATACTCAGTATATGAGGTATCTTTACAACTATGGTTGGAAGCTAAGCATGAACCATTATCCAATAATACAAAAAGTGAATCTTCAATGTGAGCTTTGTCGTAGTATTTAGATGTCTTATCAGAACAGCCTTCATACACGCGCATCCCTCTATACCAAAATAAACCTGAATTTGCTTTATGCATTTGTAATCCAAAACGCCCTTTTTGCATACTTGTATGATTACCCACATTATAATCAACACCATCGACCCAAACAGTTTCTCCTTCATCCTTAATAAAGGTTTTAATATTCTTTCCTTTCATAATCACTCGAACATTTATCCAACCCGATTTATTTCCTTTTAATGATTTATAAGCCACTTCACCAGAAACATGGCTTTTCCAGCCTCCAATACCACTTCCATATAAGCAACCAGCATCTCTATGATCAACCTCTACATGAAGTCCTAAAGCTGAGGTTCCACCAGAAACTAAATCAGAACCATCATCGACATCCTCAGGTTTTGTACCATCAGGTCTTGCTCTGATATGCATCCCACCATTTCCATTATCGACTTTATAACTCACTTCATAGGTGGCATCTGCATAGACATCATTTGACCAAACCATTGTATAAGGCCCACCTGTCATATCCCCTCTAATTGCATCATCATCAAAACTCCACTGAGCATGATTCCCTTTAATCGTCATACCAGGAAACTTTTTTTCTTTCGCACTTTCTTTATAAGTTCCATCCCATATTTTCTTCATTGTAACATCAGCAAACAATGAACTTGCTATAAGGGTTATTCCTAAAGTAAATAATTTGATTCTCATAATAATGACTCCTTTTTTTATAAATCAACTTGCATTTTAAACATATAATACCATGAAGCTTTTCTATTTGTTAGCTCTGTTGCTCGCAAAGCCAAATTCCCTTGAATTGGGGAAAAATGATCATTTGCCACCTGAAACATAAGCGTAACAGGTGCAAATCTTTTTGCTCCTGTAATAGACCACTTAAAGTCATCTTCATGGTAATTCAATTCAAGTTCATCAAGGCACTGATCCCTTTTCCAATTCTTTTTAATAGCACTATCATTAATTTTTTCAATGGCAGCTTCATTGCAAGTTAAAACAGAAGTATAAGTCGCAGAATCAATACTTCCAGTACCTAAATACACGGCTAAATCCTTCGTAAAATTAGTTCTATTTTGTGTCACAGCTAACTCTGGTTTAGCATTAGCATCATTACCATTCAACAATTTAGGCAATGGTTGCCCAAAAAACTGCGCTGCAACAAATGAATTAAGCCAAGGGTTTTTAAGATATTCTACTTCGACTGTTAAATAATCCAATAGTTTAAAGGTAGGGATATTAAAACCTAACATTATGGGCATTCGTTCTATTTTTTCAGTATAATAAATAGGATGATCATCAATCCCTAGTAAAGATACTTCACCATATAATTGTAACGCATCAGGGTTAAGCAAATCATCTAGTCCTAATAAAGGTTTAACATCTAGACCAAATTTGGCCATCAGCTTAGTACTTTGAAAACCAATAATACTCAAATCACTTAATTCTAATCGATTTGTTTTATTTTCATCAACTTCCCATACACCACCATTTTGAACATATATATCTACACCTGTTGCATATGCATTTCTAATGTCGTCTTCAGCACCCAGTTCATTTCCCATCCAATAAGACTCTCCAACGACCAATGGATGTTTACGATATTTTTCAACACTTGAAGATATGTTTGGGTCAGAAGGATATCCAGCTTGATTTTCATTTGCAATCACAGCTTGTACCCATTTTTCATCCTCTGCTGTCCAAGTCATATAAGCATGAGAAAGCTTTCCATCTTCTCGTTCAAATATAGCATCGGTTTTTCTCGAAAACATAGGAATAACTCTACTCAAACTAACCCCACCACCAACTTCAAAAACATCTCCGAAATTTAATGTTAATACATCAGTCAAAGAAACATCAGCAATAGGAATTCGAGTACTCATTGAAACAATAAAGTCATTCCTTATCATTCCATCTAAAAAATTAAATCCAAAATTACCTCCTAGTACAGATGCTTTTGCATTATTAATTGCGCCATACTCACCAGTTTTGACAATCACAGGGTATGCTTCCGTTCTAAAGATATACTCTCCAAAAGTTTTTGCAAACCTATTGTACTTGTAAGGGGACCACCCAATAGTAGCTTTTAACCAAGGTTGATCTAAATCACCGAATGTGTAAGTACCTGCTGCAACAGAAACTGCTGTGCCCGCAGCAAGGTAACTCGACCACCCTTGTTCTGGATGTTGAGGAAATGGAAAGAAATAAAACCCTGCAAAGCCAATATCCAATCTCAAGCGTTCTTTAACTGTAGCTGATTGTACGAAATAAATACCTGTATGAGATAAAATCACATCTTCTGAAGTTGTTGATGACTCCGTAAATTTATCAGCATCGATTTCATAAGCACGACCAAAATCAATCCATCCACCTAGCGCCATTGGTAAACGATCAATCTCGACATCTTCCGCCCAAACTTGGCTACTAAACAGTACCAGAAAAACTAACACTAGTGATTGAATCTTTTTCATCATGCTCCCTAATTTATGCGAAAAGATAACTCCTCGCCTATGGTTTTTTAATAAAGTGTGTACAAATTAACCCCACCCTATTACAAAGTTGAAGGTACAAAAAGTACCTATCAATCCTCAAATATTAAAATATTTCTCTAATTTCAAAATCAATTATACACATTTTTTGTCAATTCTAGGAAATTCCGTTGATATGGCTTAAAATCCCCCCTTTTTTGATTAATTACCGCTATTTTCCATTAAGGACAATTTGTACACATTATTTTTCTTTTCCTTCTCAACTCTTGCGTGCTTTGAATTATAATGCTTAAATAGTCAGCAAATAGGACGTGTCACATTTGAAGAACCCAAGTAAAACAAGCCCCATTATTTTTGAATACCTAGATTTCCGAGTCTTCCTCAAAGATTATTATGACTATCAAAAGGCTAATACACCTCATTTTTCCTATCGAAACTTTGCAAAAGCAGGGGGAATACCCCTTTCAAGTGCCAGTATTTTAGCGGCTGTAATAAAAGGGACTCGAAATTTAAGCCAAAGCTATATGGTCAAATTTTCTTTAGCCATGAAGCTTGCTGATAGGGAATCCAATTTCTTTAAAAACCTCATTCAGTTTAATCAGTCCAAATCGATGGAAGAAAAAAATTACTTTTTCTCCCTCATCTCTAAAGTAAGAGGCTCAAGAGCGGCCATCATCAAAAAAAGCCAAGCTAAATTCTATTCCTGTTGGTATTACGTAGTCGTCTGGAATTATTTATGCTCTCACCCCAAAAACAGTAGTCCTCAAGAAGTAGCAAAAAAAATATTCCCTTCTATTTCAGTGAATCAAGCCAAAGAAGCCATTCAATTACTCATTGATTTAGGGCTTATTCAGCGGCTTGCCAATGGATATAAACCAGTAGAGCAACATCTTTCCACAGAAAAAAATACTGGAGGTGCTTTTACACGAGAATACATGCGAGAACTCATTACCATGTCTTCTCAAATTCTTCCCGATGTACCACAAGCTTTTCGACAATATAATGCACTCGTTTTTTCATTATCTGAAAAAGGATTTTCTACTATTAAAGACAGAATGAGAACTTTTCAAGAAGAATTACGCACAATTATTGAAAAAGATAAAGAAGAAGATCGAGTATACACCCTCACCATGCAACTTTATCCCAATACTAAAGTGTTTGAATAAAAAATGAAAAGATTACTATTACCCACCTGTCTACTTTTTTTAGCTTGTCTTCTCTTTCAATGTGCAAAAGAACAAGTTGCAGGCACAACAGTAGGGGTCGATAACCCCGAGATCAAGTTATCCTTTAAAGACTCATTGGGAACTCTAGCCTTTTCGGGAAAAGTGGCCGTTTACCAGAGTGCTTCAAACCCTATACTCAATAACAACCCCGTCTTTTCTCAAATGTTAACTAAGGACTCCTCCTTAATTATCAGAAAAGAAAATTTAAGTTACAATTCAGGCTCTTCAGCTGAGTACAATATCTTTATTTTATCAGAGAATAATACAGGAGCGGTGATTCAAACCTTAAAATATGATAGCGTACAAAACACCTTTCTACTCGGTAAAAAAAAGACATCAGAAATTGTAGCCAACATCAAACCAATTCAATCATATCGTGGAAGCATCCAATTAAATCAACCACAAGAAACCCCACTCTATGCCTTTCTCCCTGGCTCTCCCTATTACAGTGTCGTCACCAACAAACAATTCTTTTTTCCTGCAATACCACACAGTTCTTATAAACTTCAGGTTATCTCTAGTACATACAAGGTCTACCAAACAGACAAGGAAATAAAACCAAATGATTCGCTCTCTTTAAAAGCCACAAAAAAAATAGAAGAATTAGATTCCATTCCACTACAACTCCCTTCTCCAAAACTTAAAATCAGCTTTAGAGATTCTAATGGTGTTCATTATGTTAAAGGATCTTTTTCCCTCTTCTTAAGTAATCAAAACCCTTTAACGGACTCTGTCCCTGTGGTTAAAACTTTTGTGAATGACCTCGCCTCCCTAGAAATAACCCCTCAAATGCTGAGTTTATTTCCTGACTCTAACTTTAACCTTATCGTTCAATCCAATAACATGGGTACCATTCTCAAAAACATCCGTTTTGATACCCTAGCCCATCTCTTTTCAATTAATAACACCTTCTCCGAATCACAAACCCTGCAACTTAAACCCCTTGTACAATACCGTGGGAAAATCACCACTCCCGATACATTAGATCCTATTGTTGCCGTATACCTCCCCGGAACCAATAGTTCTTCCCCCGTCACTTGGGAAGATTTTTTATTAACCAACATCACCCCCAGTACCTACACTGCAAAGGCCGTGTCTCAATCGGGAACCATTTACTCTTTCCCTTTAACCCTTCCGACAACAACAATTCTAAATAATATTGATACCCTCACCAAAGAGGCTATTCTCCTCACACTTCCTCTTGCTCCTATAAACGTCTTGACACCCTTAGAAGTATCCCAAGGTTTTGATTTGCTTTTTGATGGTTATACCCCTAGCCAATGGAAGGCCTATGTAAAAGCGGATTCACTTACTTCCACTCCTATCAATGACCTTCTTCAAATCAAAAACCAAGAGCTTATTATCGATACAAAAGAAAAGCAAGAAATTAGAACCCTTAGAATGTATGGGGATTTTGAATTTAGATGTGATTTTAAAATTGATTCTTTAACCGTATCAGGGGTTCTCTATCGAGTGGACACCCTTAGCAATAAAGCCTTTCACACAGGGCCTGAATTTAGCTTAGTGGATCAATACAATTTACCCGTTAGCAAAAAACGTTTTACAGGAGGCGTGAATGATCTGTACGCTCCTAGTCGTTCTGACTTACAACTCAACAAATTTAATCAGATGAGAATTATTTGCTTAGGCAACCACGTTGAACATTGGCTCAACGGAAAAAAAGTATTAGAGTATGAATTAAAAAGCCAAACATGGAAAGACAAAGTGGCTCAAACCCGTTGGAAAAATTATCCAAACTATGGTTTAGCAAATAAAGGGTACATTGCTTTACAGACCATTGAAAAAGGCGGAGCGATTACATACAGGAATATAAGAGTAGCAAGCTTTCCTCTTCAACCCTAATAAGTCTTCCAAATAGTCTCTAAAATTTGGCCTATTTTGGGTTTGATTTTCTTGAAAGAATGATGGGAAATGTTGATATAAAAACATAATAGCCTTCCCGATTTTGAAGTCATAAATCCACCTAGGGCAGAAACACCTTCAATGGTTCCTGTTTTAACCCATAGATTTTTTAGTAATAACGAATTCACCTTCAAACGATTTTTACTTGTACCTCCATAAACCATTGTATTTCTAAAAGGGATGTACGATGGATCCTTTGCCATTACCCCCAACAACTGAGTAAAAGAACTCGCGGCAAACCAGTTTTTACGAGAAAGACCACTGCCGTCCTTTAAATGAAAATCCGAAGTTGCCATTCCCTTTTGTTTTAAATACAATCCAATGGCCTGTAAGCCTTCCCCTCCAGTCTTCCCCTGTTTCTTATTGGATAACAAACACAACAACTGCTCTGCATAATTATTATCACTGCGTTTATTGGTGTGAGAAATAAGATCCGATAAAGGAGGAGAGTGATGCACTGCAATCACAGATAAATTCTCTTTATTTTTTTCATATTTATCTAAAGGGAGAGGGCATTGTTTAGAAGAATTAAAAACAATTCCTTTTTTTTGTAGAAAAGCTTTAAACTCTTGAGATGTTGTCCAAGCAGGATGAGGTAATGCCCCTTGAATAAAAAAGGAGTCTCTACCCACTGCATAAGTTCCCCTAATGCTTCGGACAGAACTCAAAGAAGAGCCAAACAAGTAGGCTTGATCTCCGCTTCCTTTGCGTCCTCTTTTTATTTTATTTATAAACTTTTTAATGCCAATAGACTGGGGCTCCCAATGAGTCACATGGGTTGCTTCCCCCACTTTATTTCCCCCTGTAAAATACAGTTTGTAACGGTTGTCATTAAAGCTCAATCCCGATACAACTCCTGCATAATAATTACTGACATCTCCCCAAAGAATAGAAGCTCTGGGAGAAGGAGATTCAATCAATGACCCCTCCCCCAAAACACACCCTGTGACCTCACGAATACCCTTTGCTTTTATCGCTTTTAACCACTTTTCAAAAATAAAAGGTGCCGAATACTTCTTTCCAAAAAACTGACTACCAAAAGCAGGATCTCCTCCGCCTTTAATGATCAAGTTTCCTTGTAAACGTCCATTCTCTATTTTCCCATCCATTTCTAACTGTGTGACCCAACGGTGGGAAAATCCATACTTTTGGGAAGCCACCCAAGTGGTGATTAACTTTTGGACAGAAGCAGGAGAGAGGTTTATCTGCCCTTGATGTTTATAAAGTTCCTGTGCTGTTTGTGCCTCTCGCACGCTTACACTGACAATCGCTCCTGTGGCCTCTAGCTTAGAGAATATGGAAGCCTCTTTAGCTATGATTAAAAAGGGCAGCACCAATAAAACACATGTTATTTTAAGTATAAGAATTCTCATCTAAAGAATAAAAGAAAATCGAATCCTTTATGCAAGAATCAATTGTTATTGGAGAACAGCGATTCAACAATTTGGCCATAATTGAAAAGGGAAGCCTTAATCACAGCAAAAGAACAGCGATTCTGGACGAGCCAGAATGACGGTGTATCACTCAGTTAAATTAGGTTATTCAGTAACATTTTTTGTATGAATAGGAAAACGCCATGATGTTAGGAAATTACAAATTTAGAGAGAAGGAATAGCGGTAATTTGATTTCGTCCCGCTTTTTTACTTCTGTATAAGGCACTATCGGACATATTGAATAGGTCTTCAATAGCTGCTCCATTTTCTGGATAAGCAGAAATACCTAAGCTCACTGTCGATTTTATTTTATCTTCACCACATTCAAAAGAAGCTTCTTCCACCCATTTTCTAATTCTCTCGGCTACCTGCCATGCCCCACGCAAATGAGTTTCAGGCAAAATCACCACAAATTCTTCTCCCCCAAACCGAACGGCAGTATCAATATCCACTCGTATGGCTTGCTTAATTAAATTTGCGACTTCCTTTAAAACGATATCTCCCGTATGGTGACCATAAGTATCATTTACCTTTTTGAAAAAATCGATATCCACCACTATCATAGACAAATGCCGTTTGTAACGGGTACAACGTTTATATTCATCACCAATACGTTGAATATAATATCGCCTTGTATACAAACCTGTTAGTTCATCTGTTGAAGCCATTGTATAAAGCCTTGCTTGATCTAATACCGCAGAAGCGTGAGAAGATAAAATCGATAACACATTTAAGTCTTCATGATCAAAAGGCGGCGTTTGTTCTTTTGTGGATAAATAAATGACTCCAAATACATTATTCTTCATTACCAAGGGAACACACATTACCGAAATTAATGAATTCCAACCTTGCAGACTACTTGCAGGGTCAATTACATCATTTAATAGAATCGGTTCTTCTGAAGCAATTACCTTTTCATGTATTCCATCGACAATGTATTCTGAAATAGACAACTTTTTATTCTCGCTCAATTCTCTATCAGAAACGCCCTCTGTGCGAATCAACTCCAAAGTCTTCGATTCTTCATTTTCTAAAAAAAGAAGCCCCTTAGAAGCATTTACGGTCGTGACTGCTACTTTTAAAATCAGCCCCAACAGATGTTCAATATCCTGTGCTTTACTCACCAATTGAGCAATACTTCTGACCACTGAAAGGTTATGTAAGTTTCGCCCTAAATCTTCGGCTAATTTCTCATTATTCTCTTTTAATTCTAATTGATTATTCGCTTGAAACCATATTTGAATCAACAATTGTACTAATTGAATTTCGGACTCAGATAAAACTTGGTGAGCCATTACAAAGCCCGTATAATTTGTGCCCCTTTTAAACGGAATCAATGTCCACTCTTCAAACTGATGAGGTTCCTCTTTGCCTTCTGTTAAAAACTTTTTAACTTCGACACTTATGGTAATAAAATCTTCTCTTTTAACAGGATGAGCATGTTCCACAAAAGGCCGAATCGTTTTCACTTCCGAATCAAATAAAAAGACCCCAATAGGCGTATCCCCAAGACATGCTGTGATCACATCTGAAAAGTACTTTTTTAGCTCTTCTCTGTTTCTTTTTTCAAAAAAAAGGTTAAACCTATCCTTAAACGAGCCAACAAGTGAGGGGAATGTATTCTCTTTTTCCAATATTAATTAATATCTTTCTCTAAATATGGAAGGACTTTATTGTCACTCCAAAATCATACTATCATTATTCACCTACTTTGTGCAACACAGTAGAATGATAACAGTTAACCGTTAACAAAAGAGGCATCGGTGGAAAGTGTTTACGTCGGATTAGGGCAAGTACAAGTTTCTCCAGGAGAAATAGAAAAAAATGCCCAGCGTTTACTCGACTGTATTCAATCCGCTCAAAATAAAAACTACGCCCTTTTGGTTTTTCCCGAAATGTGCCTTTCTGGCTACCTATTAGGCGATATTTGGGAAAGAAATGATTTTTT
>CAZLBO010000048.1:0-11428 GCA_964557725.1 uncultured Bifidobacteriales bacterium
TTGGATAGCCTTTTTGCTCGTAAATTTCCTTCATTCGCTCTTGAGCCAATTCAGGGTTTTCTATTTCATCTAAACGTTCTTTTCCTACTTTTGCCAACCATCTTTTGAAAGGTTCTGCTTTGGGTGACGGAATGGATTGG
Source organism: uncultured Bifidobacteriales bacterium (assembly GCA_964557725.1). Lineage (GTDB taxonomy): Bacteria > Fibrobacterota > Fibrobacteria > UBA11236 > JADFYW01 > CAZLBO01. The sequence continues at coordinate 141 of CAZLBO010000048.1, forward strand.
ATAATTCTAAAAACACCTTCGGTATTAGAGCAATCGGTAGTATATTTTTTACCGTCTTTAGATGCGACTTTCAGTTGTCGACAAATTGTCGACAACTCCATTTTTTCTTCTTCTCCTGCCCTTTTCTTTACACGATACCAGTAATCTCTTGGATTTTTACTATCCGTAAGTACTTCAATAATATCTACAACCGAATAAAACCACTCTTCTTCGTGCCATATTCTACGAATATTTTTGTCTTGAAATACGACTAATTTATTTTGAGGATCAATGTTGTTGTCTGTTTTTCTCATTTTTGTTGTTTTTATAAATACATAAAAAATTGTGGCGCAGTAAAATTTTCGTATTTTTCTTTTGGATTGATTGGAGTTTTGTACAAAGATGCTTTATCTACTTCAATAGCAACAGCTAAATCTCGACCATCATAATATTCGTTAAAGAAACTTTTATCAATTCCTGAAAATCTTTTGGTCTTGCTCCAGATAGATTCGGGTGAATCTTGATGGATTTGTTTAATGGTAAATTCACCAATTATTCTGCCTACTGGCATTGTTGAATACACCACAACGGTATGTACCTCAATGTTTCTAAAAGCTCTTTTTCTGAACTCAAACTTTTTTTCTCCTGAAAATATTTTGTTTGCGTACTCTGGTTTTATGGATAATAATACTCTCATTTTTTAAAAGCCTCTCTATATATTTTCACGAATGAATTCCATCCGATTTCTTTAAATCCTCTTGGAGCGTCATCAACTCCACTAATAACACCTATTTCAATTAATCTTTTTAAATTCATTACAAATGGATTAGGCAAAGTATAAGCATATAGAAAATTTACAACAAAAGGTTTTCTTTGGTAACGATTCCAATAGGCCAATAACTCTTTATCAGACAATGCCGTTCGTTTTCTACAAGCATTTTTTAATTCGTCTATTGTTGATGGATAAATTAAGTCATCAACTATTCCAATAGTAGTGATAACACTCTTGTAATACCCTCCTGTTCTATAAAAAACGATCAAATCACCTGTATTTAAATCACGTTCGATAGAATGTGAAACGTAAACTTTTTTTATAGCATTCCGATGCGGTTGATTTTCTACAAAATCTAAAGGTGACTCTGTTCTTAAAATAGAGTCAGGAAAAAGTTCAGTATGAAATTCAGGTTTGATAGGTATTAAAAACACTCTTGCTTCCGAGGATAAAAACGGAAACGTAAGTTTAGGATTATTTTTATCCACAGGTTTTTCAAAATGCCTAACATAAACATTTTCTATTCCTGTTGAAGACTCTTTTGTTCCCCAAAATTTAAAACCCCAATATTCAAATAACCCAATCAATCTTTTTTGCTCTTCACTTTTATCGAAGATGGTAACATAAATTTCCTCTACTTTTTGTTTTAAAGCATTATCGAAAATGATTTTTAGAAAGCGTTCTCCTAATTTAAAACCATTGGCAGTAACTTTAAACGTTCCTATCTTTAATCTGTTTTTAGGGGAAAAAGCAGGTGTGATGTCTGTATAGTTTTCAGTGTTATCTTCTTTTTTAATGAAGAGAAAAGCATTTATAGCTCCTTCATAAGAACAGATGTAAGAAGTGTTTTCTGCTTTTTTATTAAACCAATTATCAAAACCATCATAGTCTTCTCTGAAACTATCAAAAAATGAATCCTCTATTTTTATGTTTCCAAAATATTCTTTTTTTACTGAAAGGGTTTTGTAATCAACAAGCGTTGGATTTTCAGAAATTGCTTTTTCGATAAATGAATCAATGCGAAAAACTTTATCACCAATACCAAGCTTTTCTGCTTTTTGATGAATCTTTTTATCCTCTGTTATTAATAAATCTACCCGAGAACAATACACTTCATTAAGTAATAAAGTATCATTTTTATCATTGCCTGTAGTATCTATCTCATCACTCGTTTTCTTAACATTTTCGTGTAATGCTGCAATCGTTTTTAATGCTTGATAACTATCAAGCTTAATTCCCATAGTTCGAACCACTTCATTATCTGTATGACGTTGAAGTTCTTCGACAGTTACAGGATGTACATTTTTAATGTACTGCATCTTGTCCAACCATTGAAAGAGTGTGCCGATATTCTCGTTTACGATTCTACTCGTTTCACGGTGAATAATAATATTTGTATCTAATAATGCTCTCATTTTTTCTTTTTTGTAAAGGTTGACACAATAAATATTTTTTCTTTTTTGAAAAACTGAATGATTGATGGAGTGAAAAAGTAAAATAACATCACTAAAACGAGAACTAAAGCTATATAAAATTCAATAGGTATATTTTGAAAGATTTCTTTCTTTGATGTATCATCAGGTATTTTTTCTCTAAAAGCAGGTAAGGCAAATAGAAAAGCACAAATCATATTAATTAACACGGCTAATGCAAATTGACTTGTTCCAATTCGTTCTTCAGTATAAATTGAGAAGAAAGAATAACTACTTTCATTTTTCTTTTTACTAAAAACAACCATTAATTCATCTTTCTTTAACCTTGAATCATCTAGATAATTTTTAAAAGGTTCGAACTCTAATGTTCTAACAGTTTTAAGGTATTCAGATTCTAAAAAAGTGATACTATAACGATTTGGAATAATATGAAAGCAGAAACAGGCATCCATTCTACAAGCAGAAGTGTTTTTGAATTCTTGCACTAAGTTAGTTGGGATATTTCTGTTCTCATTGAGCTTTATGTCATATATAATTGTTGATTTTCCAATTCCTTTTTTACTTGTTGAAACACTTCCGACAGTCGGTTCGATTGCTATTCTAACATAAGCATTTACACCATTAGCTTTTTTATTGTAACCTTCAAGGTCTATTTTAAGCTGAATCTTTTTATCATTGTAATTATTATCTATAATCACAGGAAGGATACATAATTCATCTTTCCCACTAAATTTATGTATTACTCCTTGTGCATTTTGTCCCTCATCAAGTGGAGCCGTACTGGTAACAGAATCATTGAAGATAAACCTACTATTCTCTGAACTTTTAAGTTTGTCGTAAAAGTCCATTACATTTATTCCTTTTACGAGCCAAGGGATGTATAAATCTAATATTAGTTCTTTAAGGTCAGATAAACCTTTAGATTTAATTTCTATACCAAATTCTATCAAAGAATTGTTATTGTTAAATTCCCAAGTGCAGATTTGAAATTTTTCAATTTCAATAGAGGAATGCTTAGAACGCAAAAAGAATGAGTTATCCATTTAATTGAGGATTAACCATTGAAGGCTCGTTCAATATCTGATATTTTTTTATTTCCCAACCCTTCGGCAGGCTCAGTGCATCGCCTTTTTTCATATCAAATCCAAAATTGAGTTAATAATTGTAACCGAGCTTTTATCCATTTTAGAAAAAGCAAACCATTTTTTGCCTAAATCTTTTAAAGAAGCTCCTAAATGATACACTTCTTTTTTATCAATAATTAAAAACCTATCGTGTGCTTTGGTGAATACTTTCGCTTGTATGGTAGGGTATTGCGTATTGGCTTTTTTTACATCTAACTGTAGTTGTTTATTTATAGTTTTGGTTAACAACATTACGGTTGCATTACTTTCTTTTTTGCACAAATGGGTAAGTACCGTATCGTCAATATAATTATCAATAAGTACAATAGAGCTTTTGGCAGAGCGTACAATATCTGCCATTAAGGTATAAGCATCAAATACTTGTCCGTCAAAAAATACGCCTTGGTTGGGTGGTAAATTGGCTTGTATTTGCAAATCAATACCTTCTACTTTTTTGATTAGTGAGGATACATTGTCTTCAATTCTGTTCATTCTATTGTTAAGCGAATAGCCTTTTAGCAGATAATCTTTTAATATCTTATTTGCCCAAATCCTAAATTGCGTACCTTGAATTGAGTTTACACGATAGCCAATGGAAATGATTACATCAAGGTTGTAGTGTAGTAATTCTCTTGTAACTGTCCTGCTCCCTTCTTTTCGAACCGTTCGGAAATTCCGAACAGTTGCGGTTTCATTAAGTTCGCCCGTTTGAAAAATATGTTTGATATGTTCGCTAATATTGGCTTTGCTACTATCAAATAAGGTAACTATTTGTGCTTGTGTAAGCCAAATCGTTTCATCTTCTACCCTTACTTCAACTTTTGCAGTAAGGTTATCTGTTTGATATAGTATTATTTCATTTTTCATATCAATTGTCATCCGTTTTGGGTTTATCTAAACGATTGTTGGCATTTTTAGTGGTAACAATCGGCTTCCCTGTTTGTCTTTCAATCTCCAATCTTGCTTGTTTGGCTGCATTGCCACCTTTACGAGCAATATCTTTATTTTCAGATAACCCTTTGGGCTGTTTTTCTTTCGATATTTCTGTGGTAGAGGCTTCTGCCAACATATTAAGCACCAATTCCAAGTTGCTCATATTATCTCGGAGGTTTTCTTTTTTTAAGCCTTTGTGCTTTTTGTATTCTTTTACATCTTTTCCTGCCCAAGCTTTAGTCAGCTCATTGGTAAGTATGGCATATTCCAATCCTTTTTTCATTCCTCTATCTTGCCATTCGTCAGTCAGTTCTTTACGAACCTCTATACTTTTTAGGCGTTGGTTTATCCACTCTTTAGAGTAGCCTTTGGCAAGGTAAGTTTCCATTGCACGGTCAAAAGCCAATTCTGGGTCTTCGGTTTCTTCAATGCGTTCTGCCCCTACTTTTGCGAGCCATTGTTTAAAAGGTTCTGCTTTTTTAGAAGGAATGGATTGGATAATTCGTAAAATTCCTTCGGTATCAGCTGCTTGTATTTTACGTTTTTTACCATCTGTGGCTTTCATTTCAACTGGGGTACAAATTGTACCCCAGTTGTTGTTAAGCTCTGTATTTCGGCTACGCATTTTCTTAATGTATTGTTTTACATCATTACTTTCAGATAATATTTGAACAATATCTTGCACAGAAAAAAACCATTTTTCATTTTTCTCATCCCAATGCGTTCTTACATTTTGGTTTTCAAACAGCTGTATTTTATTTTCTTCACTCATATCAAATCCAAAATGGAATTAATAATTGTAACCGAGCTTTTATCCATTTTAGAAAAGGCAAACCATTTTTTTCCTAAATCTTTTAAAGAAGCCCCTAAGTGATACACTTCTTTTTTATCAATAATTAAAAAACGGTCGTGTGCTTTGGTAAATACTTTTACTTCAATTTTAGGATATTGTGTATTGGCTTTTTTCACATCCAATTGCAGTTGCTTGCTTATAGTTTTAGTTAATAGCATTACGTTTACATTGTTTTCTTTTTTGCACAAATGAGTCAATACCGTATCATCAATATAGTTATCAATAAGCACAATAGAGCTTTTTGCTGTGCGTACAACATCTGCTATTAGTGTGTAAGCGTCAAATACTTGTCCATCAAAAAATACACCTTGGATAAGTTTAGTGTCTTTTTCTTCTAAAGCTTTAAACAGTTGTTCAAATTTTTTATTGCTTTCTATTTGTTGGTGTTCTATTTTGTCTAATCGCTGAAAAATACCTGCGTTGTTAATAATAGATTTACGCATTTGCACAAAAGCATTCATTATTTGTATGCTAATTTGTACAGCAATATCACTACGCAATACAGCAGATAGCATTGCTACTCCTTGTTCGGTAAAAACAAAAGATTGATATTTACTGTATTTTCCTTTGCCTTTTTCTAAGGTCGCAAATTGCGACCTTAAAGAATTAGCTTCATTTTCAGATAATTGAAATCGAAATTGCTCAGGAAACCTATCAATATTTCTTTTTACCTGCTCATTCATTCTTTTAAGCTCTACACCGTACATTTCTGCTAAATCTTTGTCTAACATCACCTGCGTATTACGGATGTTGAAAATTTTATTCTCAACAAAAGTGGTTGTTACGTTTAGTTTTTCACTCATATCAAATTCCAAATTGAGCTTAAAATGATTTCGTTTTTCATATCCAACTTCTTCATCACCTTTAATATCTCTTTTGGTAAACAAAAACCGCCCTACTTCCTCGTTTTAGCCGCCTTAATCAACCCGTCAAAGCTCGCCTGATCTGCCTTAAAAGCCTTCGCCTTTTCTCCCACTCGTCTAATGATAACCTTCATCATCACATCCCCTTTTTTAATAGCATTCACCACTTTCATTCCCTGAACCACATGGCCAAAAACAGTGTGTTTGTTATTCAAGTGTGGGGTCGCAGTATGAGTGATAAAAAATTGACTGCCGTTAGTGCCTGGGCCAGCATTTGCCATGGAAAGAATACCTGGACCACTGTGAGTTAAACGATGGTGAAATTCATCGGGAAAGCGATAACCGGGGCTTCCTGAACCTGTACCTTCGGGGTCTCCTCCTTGAATCATAAAGTTGGGGATTACACGGTGAAAGGTAATACCATCGTAAAACCTAACGCCTGCTTCTTTATTTGATTTAAGTGTTCCTTCCGCTAAGCCCACAAAGTTCATTACTGTCATAGGGGTTTTCTGGTATTCTAACTGTAAAACGATTAACCCTTTATTTGTATGGATATCAGCAAAAACACCCTCGGTAGGAGAACCTTTGTCCGCCAAGGAGGCACTAACAGAAAATGCGAGGAGGAGAGAGATAAACTTGGTGATTCTTTTTACTTGGAGCATTTTTAATTTCCTTTTTTTAAGTCAAAATGTTCTGACTTAAAATAGAAATTCTCACCACATAAAAGTCGCATGGTTTCCTTTTTCTAAAGCACTTTGAGCCTACCCAAACCCCTTTTTTACCTTCAACCCTTTTTCCGTCAGCCGATACTTCTGCAAACGACTATTTGGTTTATCAGGAATGGTCATTTCAACAAACGCTTCTTTTTTGCACGGTTGTAAATAAAGCTTCTCGAAGCTATCTCGTCCCTTTAGCCCTATAATAGACATCAATTCTGTTTTAGATTTTTCACCGTCACAAGCCATTATTAACTTTTTAATTTCTGTGGTCACTGTGACTTGCCCTGTGACTTGCCCTGTGACTTGCCCTGTGACTTGCCCTGTGACTTCTGCAAGAGACTCTAAATAAGCCTCTTCATAATGAAAACAAACTTCTAAAAAGTTTTCGCTAAATTTGAAAATATCATTTGAATAAGCGCTTAAGATTCGGTTCATCCCTGAGCCTAATTGTTCAACAAGATCTAAATCACGATAAATTCTCATTATTTCTCTGTTACGCAACATCGAGCGACCAGAAAAAAACTCTTTTTTACTTAGCCCCTCAACCAAACCACCATAAGAGGTAATGGTTAATCTATCGGAGTAAATTTCAACTAAAGGAGTTACTTCACGGCTATAATCATTATGAACAATAGCATTAATTAGAGCTTCTCGAAGGGCATTTCTGTCTATCATACTTTTTTGCTGTCTTTCGGCCGCTCCAGTAATTTTTACAAAAGTTCTATTTTCAACGGATAATTTATCTAAGACTCTATTTGTCGCTTTAATAATTGAACAATAGCCATACTCCTCATTTTCAATAAGATCCACTTTGTCCTTACCTGCATATTTGGCAACTTTAATGGATACACTATTTATATCGGTAAAAAGGTAAGCTATATAATTGAGTTTATGGTCAGCAGTGTAAAGATCTAAATTTTCAAGAAAAGAGTTGTTAATCGCAAAACCCTTCTCTGCATAATATATTTTCAACTGGTTAAATGTATGTTTTGCTGTTCTTGGAGATGTAATATTCCTTAAAGAATCACGAGTACGAGAAGAATATTGAGTCTTTATCATTTCAGTACTCATAGGCTTTACACCCGTACCAACTCTAACAAAGCATCCTTTAGGAGATAATCCATATTTTTTTAAATAATACGGCTTCTCTAGCCCGCGTGATATTACAATATGAATAATTGTCTTTCCATTAACCTCTTCCGAAAAAACATCATAAAAACCCAACACAGCGGGAAGGATATTACTGCTTATTCTATCCGATATCGCTAACTGAAGCTTATCAGGGGTTTCAACTCCTACAATAGCGCCGTTATCAGCAACACCAATGTATATATCCCCTCCTTTTTTTGAATTTAAAAAAGCAACAACCTCTCTCTCTAGTTTGTCGTTGAGAGTCTCTTTAAATTCTACAGTATCACTTTCATGCTTAAAACGATTCAATTCACGGCCTCCCTATCACAAATCTCTTTGTTCTTTCTCCCTTTCAAGGCTACCTTCTAATTCCTTAAAAGCCTTGTAATATTTATCTACAACAGCCGAATAGATTTCATTCGCTGTTTTTTCATTGTAAGCGTGAGAAGTCATCTGACGACTTTTTACTGTTTTAATCAAATTTTCATCTTCGACTAACCCTCTATTAAAGGCGACCCGAAATGCATCCTTACTCCCTTGTATACTCACCTCACCAATGGATTGGTAAAAGTCTTTTATGGTTAACCATGAAAGCTCATAAGTATATTCAAAGGCCTGTATCAAACCCCTTTTTTCAATATCGTTTAGCTCTCGTTGAGTGGCTAATTCCACATCTCCCCCTAAGCTCTTTAATGCTCGGGAGTACTTCTCTAACCGCTGTACCCATCTTGTCTCGTTGTTATCGTTCATTTCTTTCTCCCTATCTCTCCACCCCTCTGATTTCTACAAAACCACACCGAGCTTTAAACTAAAGCTCACTCACTCAGACAAGTCACCCTCACCACAACCCTGCACCGATTCAAAGTCTTTCCTTCCTACTTTAAGCAAAGTTGCAGACTCATTGTAGCCAAATTGTTGATTGATAAAAACCTTGTTGTAAACCCCATGAAAGCTCTTGATCTTCAATAAGCCCTCTAATATTTTACTGGGCTTTTGATAACGAAGGGCTTCCACAATAAAGGATGTGGCATCATAACCCAATACAGCAATCTTATCGGGAGAAGCGCCCCAACGTTCCTTGTATTTTTGATCAAATGACCTTTTTGCATCTGTAGTTAAGTTCAAAAAATCTGTGCTGAAAATGGCGCCTTTAGAATGCCGAAAACCCGCAGAAAAAAGGTCTTTGTCATACCACCCAGAAGAACCCAGCAAAGTTGTTTTAAGCTTGTGATACTGTGCCTGATTCGAAAGTAGGTGAGCCTCTTTCCCATTACTTGCAGGGATAAAAAGTCCGTCTATTTTTAAAATTGAATCCTTCGCATAACTAGGGAGAGTCCTTGAGTTCAAATGGTTTCGGCCTGACCGCCCTCCAGACTTGAGCAAATCTTCTTTTACTTTTCTCATGCGAATCACTTTAAAATGGCCCGAAAAATCGGATTCTTCAGGGTTGTAAAATTGTTTAGCGATAATCCTTGCGCCTCGTTGAGTCACTTCTTCCTCAAAAGAACGAGAAAGCTCTAAACCGTATTGTGTGTTAGGAGCAAGTATCGCAAACTCTTTAAGCTTAAGACAATCTACGGAATGCTTTGCCACCAACTGCCCCAAAGCTTGAGTGGTGACATTGAGTTGAAAAATATTTTTACCTAATTGACTAATCCCATGGGTTGTAGCGGTGGGAGTAATCAAGGGGATATGGGGGTGAGAGTTACTCAACTCAATCGCTAAGGCTGTAGTAACATCACTCATCACAGGGCCAAGAACTCCTACAACATCATTCTTTTTCTCTTTTAATATTTCCCGTACTTTTTGAACCGTTGCAATAGGTTCTCCCTGTGTATCCACTATTTTATACTTGAGGCCTGAATGGCTCTTCTTAAAATATTTTTCTAAGCGAAGAATAATTCCTTCTGAAATCATCTTACCTATTTCTGCATAAGCCCCTGTAATAGGCACTAAAATCAATATCGTTTTTGTTTCGGACATTTGTTTTTTCATTAACTTTAGTTTGGTTTTAACCGCCCCATCTTCTGGTCTGTCAGAAAACGCATCACGCCATTTTTTGTAACTAGCATAAGCCTCCCTATACTGCATATCTTCTGCCTGTAAGTCACCCAAAACAAACAATAAGTGAGAAACAAGCTCTTCATCAAACTTTAAATGAGAAACTATTTTCTTTAATTCGGAATGATGCAATCCATTATTCTTTACTACTTCTAATAAGTAATTTTTTGACTGGTTGAACAAACTTTTACTAGTTGGTTGATTAATTACCTTCACAAATGATTGAGCCGCTTTATAGTTTCGTCCCTGTTTTAAATAAAGAACTCCTTGATAGTGCTTCATTCTCGGTTGATAAGGAGAATCGGGAAACTTTTTATAAAAGCTTTTTAAAGCATCGCTCGCTTTTAGGGTTTGGCTCCTTCTTAAATAGGCTTCCACCAAAAGCACAAAGGCTTCTTCCGCTTCAGGAGGCAGTTTCTTCTTTTTAATAAGAGGCGCAAGTAAAGGGGCGACCCGATTGTACTTCTTTTTTTGAATCCATTTTTTAGCTTCAATTAAAGAGCCTTTAGGAGAGACTGCCCGTTTAACAAAGCGTTTTTTTCCGTAAGCCGTTCCCAAAAGAAGAAGAAGGGCAAGCAGGGGAGTGATTAATTTTATCATTTATGTATGATTTTCCTTTTTCAGAGAAAAGCAGAAAATAGGCACTTACAGCAAAATTGTCATTTTAAGCGATTAAGCTTTTAATTTTTTTTTGGGGAAAAGTTTGCGACTAAACGCCTCTAAAACAGCACTCGCCGCCCTTACCTTCAGCACTTTTTGCAAGAAAAGCTGAACCAGCACCCCTAGTACCCCCAATGTGGCTAATTGAAGGCTCACCAGCAAGAATCCAGAGGAAGAACCCATTAAAAACAAGGATTCTGGCTCAAAAAGGTTGAGAAGAAGCCAAAAAATTAAGCTCACTAAAAATATTTTCACAAAATCTTTAAAAAACAGCCCAAAATAACTCCAACCCGAGACTTTACCCCATACCAAAAGCAGGCTCAAAATTTGGCAAGTAGCCCCTAAAACCCCCATTATCGGAACTCCTCTAATGCCCATTCGATCCAAAACAAAAGGGTAAAACGGAAGAGTCAGCAGAAAAATACCTGTATTGATTAAGGTGGGAAGCCACATTTTTTCCCGCGCAAAAAAGCACCGCATCAAAATAATTTGAGCACTTAGCCCAAAACTACTCCAGATATAAATCTGTAACAGCCCTGCCACCTCTTGAGTCGCTTCCTGAGAAAATGCCCCTCTTTCCAAAAGAACCTGAGTGATAGGGCGAGCCAAATACCAAATCACAAGGGTGGCTGGCAGTAAAATGCTCACAATTTGACTCAGGGTGCGAAAGAGCAATTCATTCATCTGGCCTATCTTATCTTCTTTGGCAAACTTAGAGAGCACAGGGTAAGAGGCTGCCCCCACGGCAAAACCAAAAACA
>CAZLBO010000049.1:0-11427 GCA_964557725.1 uncultured Bifidobacteriales bacterium
ACTAAGGTGTGCCCGCAATTTTATTTTTTTAGGTGATTGACTAAATTAAAAAACAAGGCATCGGCTAAGGCGTTGACACCTAACTGATCGAAAATACGATACTGATTAAAAATTATCCTTCCTTGTCCATAGGAAAGAGAACCCATATCGATACCATGCTTAACCTTTTCTTTACCTAGAGAGCCTCTGAGTAAGTTTATGCTTCCCGCATAAGATTCAATCTCTTTTGAATTACTAATACTCCAATGGGGTAGTAAGTCACTGTAGGCTTGGTTTAATATTTTGTTATTAGGCAAGTCCTTAAAGTATTCAGAGTCCAAAGCATAGTGGAAGCTGCCATTTTCTTCCCATGAAGAGCGGAAGCAAGTGATGTTTGTTTCGGATAGCTTAAGCTTGTTTATGATTTCAGTATCTTCAGAAGTGAGGCACCCAAGTACTAGAGTAGCACCTTGGGATACTTTTTCAAAATAGCTATTTATTTTTTCAGGCTTAAGAGTATGTAATTTATTAATAATCATTAGCTCTGAATCTTTGTCTGACGCATAGGTAATAGAATCTGAAAAGTCCCCTATAAAATGTACAGCACCTAAAACGGAATCTAATTCAACTTTGGGTGGTACATAAAAGAGTTCTTCTCTTTTTGCAATTTCTTTTTTGCCTTGTGATAATGTTAAATCAAAGGTAAACCAGCCTTTTTCAAAGCCAACAGGAAATTTAAAACGTCCAAGAGAGTTTACCCCTCGATCGGCAGTGCCAGGCATGGATTCTTGATGCCAAATTCTGCCATTAGGCCCTTTGACGCGAACGAGTAAGCCATATTCACCTAAGCCCTCTTCATTTAATATGTGGATATTCATGGCGGCAGATGTCCCCATGTAGGGGGTTCGAGCTTCTGCTTGACTCATGATTTTAATACGTTGATTGAGCTTTTTCATTAAAGCCAAAGTAGGTTTTGGATTGCGGAACCAATCGACTAAGCCTTTAGTATTTAGCCCATGATCAGCCCAACTTTCAAAAAAGTAACCACTAAATTGAGTGTTAATTAAATAGGAATCAATTTGGTGTGCAAGGCCTTGATAGCAAATTTCTTCTGCTTGGGTGTAGAATTCTTGAATATTTTTCCAAACAGGAATATCTTTGATTACTTTCTTGAGTTGGCTCTTAAATTCAACTAAGTTTTGAACTTCGGGGTCATCAGGAAAGTTTTTTGTGATAGAGTGAGAAAGAGTTTTGTCAATGTGAGTCATTACAGGTGTGCCTAAGCCATCTACTAAAACCTTTCCGCCTAACTCTTCTTTTAGGTAGTTGTACCGTTCCCAAAAAGACTTGGCACCCATGAGGCCATCGTTAATGTTTTTAGCATCTTGCGAAGTACAATAATTGACAAGTAAGTTTTGTGTTCGTGTAGAGATGGGGTAGGGAACTTTAATTTTATGAGACTCATAGGAGTCTATTTTCCCTTCTGTAGGATCATAAACCTTGCCCAAGTCTATTTTTCCTTTTCCCATACTGTCGAGGTAAACTGAGTTTAGATTAGAAACAATGGGTCGATAGGGATCTAATTGAGAAGTAAACCTCAATAATTTATTTCCATTTTCTAAAACCATTGATCCATTTTCTGCACCAATTGCCCAGATGATAATAGAAGGATGATGTCCTGTATGAGAAGTAAGGGATAATATTTGATCCTTTAGACCTTCTAAGGTGTCTTTGTTTGACCTTTGATCGTAACAAGTGGTTTCTTGTATTACTAAAAGTCCAATTTGATCACAAATATCTAATATTTGATTGTTTAAAGGGGCGCCACAACTTCGAATGGCGTTAAAGCCTGCTTCTTTGATAGAAAGTAACTCTTTCTTTTTGTCAATTGGGTGGGCAGGAACTGCTTTGTGAAAAGGAAAGAGTTGGGAGTAATTAACCCCTCTTAGTTTTATAAATTGGTGGTTTAGTTTAATAGAACATCTTTCTACTTCTACTCTTCTTAGACCGAAACGGCATTCCACCGCATAACTGCCCCCTAAGCTGACTTGAATAGTGTATAAGTTGGGCTCGTCTAAACTCCAAATTTGTGCGTCTTGTAGTGAAAAGGTAATGCTATGAGTTCCATTTTCCTTATCTAATTTAATGAGCTTAGGAAGTGTATCTTTTTTCCCCTTGGGAGAAGTGATTGTGTATTCAAGCTCCGCTTTATAGTTTTTGGGATTCCAAAATTTCGTTTCAATCGTGACCCATTCGGCTTCGTAATCAGGGTGGCAAGTCAAGTATTGAATACCAGCGCGTCCTCCCATGAGAAAGTGAATGTCGCCTAAAATCCCAGCAAAGTGACCTTTTTTGTAAGGGTAACCTAAAGGAAGGTCAGAAGCGGAGTATTCATTAAGCGCTCCTCTTTCATTAGGAGTTTGGACACGAATGGTGAGAGTATTCTCTTCGCCAATAATAACCATTTTCGAAGCATCAAGATCAAAAGAAACATGGCCTCCCATATGAGAGCCAATTTCTAGCCCATTCAACCAAATGGTGGCGTGATGGTGGATTGAGTCGAATCGAATAAAAAACCGTTTTGCCGATTCTTTTTCATCCACCATAAATTTTTTGAAATAGAAGCCAACAGGAGAGGGCTCTGTGGGAGTAGGTTCCATAGACCATACATGGGGTAAAGTAACCTTATGGGTATCCTTAGGTTTTTGTAAAAACCAACTTTTTGAAACACCTTCATCGGTGGAATCAAAACAAAAATCCCACTCACCGCCAACATTCAAGATTAAACTCATTTTTAGTCCTAATTTTTACCTAGTTACATTCTATTCTAGGAGGGGAAAGATAGTAAAAAAAAGCAATTTTAAATCGAATATTTCACAGGCCTTTTGGAGTGCTTATTAAGGGCTAGAGAATAAGAGGTGACTAATATTGATATAAGTTAAGCCACCAAGTAATGACTTCGGGAAAAAGAACAAAGATTCCTCCCCCGATACAGAGATAAGGTCCAAAGGGAATCTGCTTCTGTAATGATTTTGTAGCTAAAAATAGGATGAAGCTTCCTAAGGTGCCGAATAAGGCGCCTCCAAAAATGGAACCTAAAGCGACAGGATAGCCAAATAGGGCTCCCATCATGGCGACTAATTTAACGTCCCCAAAACCCATGGCTTCTTTTTTTAGGAAAAAAGAAAAGAACGCGCCAAAGCCCCATAAAAAAAGACCTCCGACTAAAAACCCAATGAGGGAATCAAGGGGAGTAAACCCTCCTGGAATTAAACTGAGTGCCAAGCCTAGGACGATTCCAGGAAGAGTAATGACATCGGGAATCATAAAATGTTTGAGATCGATAGCGAGAATGGGCAAAAAGGCTAAGGCTAAAAAACAAAACCCGAGGAATTGATCTAAAGCCATTCTTTCCGGAAAGAAAAAGAAAAGCAGAAAAAGAGCGAGGGCTATTAAACCAGCAGTAATTTCTAGCAGAATATAACGAGGAGAAATAGGAGTTTTGCACTGGCGGCACTTTCCTTTGACTAACAGCCAGCCTATGAGGGGAGTGTTCTCCCATAAAGCCAGCTTTTTTTTACAAGAGGGACAATGGGAGCCTGGCCAAACAATGGACTTACCTTGGGGGACTCGGTGAATGATGACCGAGAAAAAGGAACCTAAAATTGTGCCGAATAAAAAGGCGACCGTTCCCCAATAGTAAGGATTAATGGCTTGAGAGAGGGGAAAAGGAAAAGTCATGTTATTTAAGAGTGGGTTTTTTGAACTCGAAAAAAACGACTCCTAAGCACTTTCCTTTGCGACTGAGTAAGTATTCTTTAAAATCAACAGTGGCCACCTTTTTCTGCTTTGAGCTGGCGTGTCTTAACAGAGGACGATTGGTGGAATCCATTTGAGTGGCATCTAAAAAACCTGTGTGGGTCACCCATAACCAAGGAATTTTAGTGACAAAACCTACGCCTAAAAATTTCTCTCCATAAGTCCAGTTTTCCATGAGTTGAATCGCTTTGTCATAGGGTACATAGGAAAGAGTTGTCGTTGGATTTTTTTGTTTGTAATCCATTTTTTTAAAGCCGTAAAACTTTTTTTTGTCTGAAATTTTGGTGGCAGTGGTGTCATTGGGGAAGCGAACAAGCTGAACCCACTCAGGGCTTTGTTTGATCCAGTCTTCAATAAAAAAGTGTTTTCGTTGTCTAAATTGAGGCTCTCCCTTTAAATAACGAATTTTATTTAAAGTGGGGATTAATGATTGTGCATTTGAAGATTGGGATAAAGCCATGACATGTTCAATGTAAGTTACGCAATCAAATTCATTGAGGTTTACGAGTGGAGCAG
Source organism: uncultured Bifidobacteriales bacterium (assembly GCA_964557725.1). Classification (GTDB taxonomy): domain Bacteria; phylum Fibrobacterota; class Fibrobacteria; order UBA11236; family JADFYW01; genus CAZLBO01. The sequence goes on from CAZLBO010000049.1 coordinate 4,315, forward strand.
GGGAGACATGTGCGTTTCGGCCTTCTCCTGTTGGCCCCCCTTTATAGGGCTTGCCGATGAGTTTCTTTGAAAAATAGATAAGGCGTTTGGGGTAGTGTGTGGGAAGGTTGGGGGAAGTGTAGAGTTTTTTTGCAAAATCAATAGATGTTTGGGAACGGTTGTATTGGGAAGTAATGTAAGTGATGGATGAATCAATGAACTGTGTGGCTACGCTGTAGTTCGATTGATAACCATTGAGAAATAAAGCAAAAGAAAGAGTGTCTCCGTCCTGAGTAAAGATGTAACCTGTTAACCCTTGAACTCCATTAATAAAGCCTGTTTTAATTTTAATTTTATTTTTTAAGTGTTTCAGCCTTTTCCCTTTATAACCATGCACACCTGGTGTGGCGAGAGACTGGATAAAGGCTTTTCCATAGGGCTGTCTAGACATTTTATGTAAATACATAACAAGGGCTTGAGGTTTTATTTTGTTACTTGTGGATAACCCCGAAGCATCGTAAAATTGAAAGCTTCCTGAATCTACTCCTAAGTGATGAAGAAACTCTTTTTCAGCTTGAATTCCTGCTTCTCTAGTTCCTTTTTCTTTAACATGAACCCCTAGGCTTCTCAAGAGAAGTTCGGCGTGTAAGTTTTGACTTCTTTGGTTGATTTCTTCATAGATATTAGTGGTAGGTGCTGTTTTAAATCGAAAGGTTTTTTGTAGGGTAGGGTTCGAGTGGTTGGGTTCTTCCTGTGAAGAATAAGTGACTCCTTTTTCTTTTAAAAAATAGAGAAAGGCCGACTTAAAAAAATCAGTAGGGTTTCTTACGGGAAAGGTATATGTACTGGCCTGACTGTTTTGCCCTAAGGTTCCCTCTAAAAAAATAATGTTTGAATCGGGGTGAAGCTTGTAGATGATATTTGATTTTTTGCCTGAAACGGTAAGGACCTTGTTGGTCACTTTTGTGAACCCCAAGTTGGGCAAAAATTGAACCGAAGCGAGAGAATCAAGACTGTCCGCAGGTATAACTTTTACATTATAACAGTTGTCATTGTATGAAAGTGCAGAGACTTCTGCCCCATACCATTTGTTATAGTAATTCTTTTTCCAATAAGGGGGTTTAGAAGAGCCGGGAAAGCGGTCGTCTCTGAACTCGATTTTACCTGAAATGGTGTCGATTCCAAGAGCCTTAAGGGAGTCAATCCATTGACTCATGATACCATTCTCTTGTTCAAAAAAACGCCCCGAGATGTTAGGGTCACCAGAACCGATAAAGGTGATGTTTCCTTTAAATGTTTTGTTGTGGAGATTGCCTTTTAATTGGACCTTTGTTTCAAAAAAATGATTAATGGGGAAGTGGTGCATGGAAGTGCCTGTGACAAATATCTTTAAACAGGAGGCAGGAGTAAACCACTGGTTATCATTGGATTTTATTTCATACCGATTGTATTTGGATGAATAAAGGCTGATAGCAAATCGGCCTCCTAAATGAGATGAACTAAAACGGTTTTGGAGCGTGTCTAAAATAGATTGGGGAAAGATTAAGGCTTTTGCAGATTCTAATGAGTGAGAATAAACCCCTAAACATAAAAGAATCAAACAAAGGAGCTTCATGCAGTCGTTACTTTATTAAAATCACTAAAGAAAGAAGGGTAGGTTTTGTCCACACATTTAGGATCTAAAAGTGTAATAGGAACGCCTCCAAAAGCGGCTAATGAAAAACACATTGCCATGCGATGATCTTCATAGGTTTCGATGGTTGCAGGTGTCCATTGGGTAGGAGGTGTAATGGTGATGTAATCGGGGCCTTCTTTAACTGTTGCTCCTAGCTTTCTCAATTCTGTAGCCATGGCTTTAATTCGGTCGGTTTCTTTTAAACGCCAGTTTCCAATATGAGTGATTGTTGTGGTTCCCTTGGCAAATAAAGCGACCATAGCCAAAGTCATGCCTGTATCTGACATAGAGTCCATGTTAAACTCTCCCCCTTGGAGCTCCCCGCCACTCACTGTAATTGAATGTGTAGAGAGTGTTACCTTTGCCCCCATTTTTTTCAAGACGTTAGCGAAGCCTCCTTCACTTTGATATTGTAAACTTGCGGTCCCCACTCCATTGACGGTTAAAGGGCCTTTACCTATAGCACCAGCAGCTAAAAAATAAGAAGCGGAAGAAGCATCTGCTTCAATAGTATATTGGGCTGGGTTACAGTATAATTCCATCCCTTTTTTATAAAAATGTTTATGATTGTTTTGAGTGAGGTTAACGCCCCAGTTTTGAATCATCTGTAATGTAATGTCAATATAAGGAGATGAAACCAAAGTTCCTTCTATTTCAATTTCAGCATCTTGTTGGCAAAGAGGCATGGCTAGTAACATTCCTGTAAGGAACTGGCTTGAACTATTACCACGGAGTTTGGCTTTGCCCCCTTTTAAGCCATAGGCGTTAATGGTTAAAGGAAGGAAGCCATTGTTTGAATGGTAATTAAATTTTGTTTGATTAGGAGAGGTGCTCCATTGCCTTAGTCCATCAATGAGATCGGAAATAGGCCTTTCTCTCATTCGGGGAACCCCGTCCAGTGAGTATGTACCCTGGCTTGCACCCAAAATGGCGGTTAGGAAGCGAGTGGTTGTTCCTGAGTTTCCTAAAAAAAGATTTATAGGTTTTGGAATGTTAAAGCCTCCACCCATTCCTATGAATTGAATTGAATCTTGTTGCTGTCGTATAGAGATTCCTAAATCTTTTAAGGCTTGCAACATCAGTTGGACATCTTGTCCATCGGGGAGGTTCTCAATCGTAATTTCTCCTTTTCCCATTGCTGCTAAAGGCAAGGCTCGGTTAGCAATACTTTTGGAACCTGGAGGAGTGATATGTCCTGAAGCTGCAATCAAAGGCGAAATAACAAGAGAAGAATGTGTCATGGTTGAAGCTGAGCGATGGAATCAATGCCTTTTTCTCTTAATGCAACCAAAAGCTCTTTGTTCATTTTATGTATTGCATTCCAGCGATAAGCCAATACAGTATAACATTGCACGGCATCTGCACCAGCTTCGAGTAAATTGAGGACTTTACTTCCTGTATCGATTCCACCTACGGCAATGACGCTTAATTGGGGAAGGTTTTTTTTGATAAACTTAACTGCGGGTAATGTGTTCTGATAGAGAACTTGTCCTGAAATCCCTCCCTTTCGCCCTGTTTCGGTTACAGGGAGGAGGTCTTCTACAGAGGTCTTCATGTTTAAATACTTTGTTTTTTCAGAAGGAAAAGTGTTGAATAACACCAAGCCTGTCACCCCACTATCAGAAATAACCTGTAAAGTTTTATCTAAAAAGTTTTGACTCATGTCCGGGGATAACTTAACGAAAACGGCTTTGCGAGGCGCTAGTTGATTGCGAATGTGCATGACCTCATTGAGTAAGCTTTTTAAAAAGTCTTTTTGCCAGTCGATACGGTTCTTTCCTGTATTAGGGCAAGAAACATTGATTTCAACGTAATCAGCTGCTTGATAAGCTTTCCGAAAGGAGGTGAGTAAGTCTTCTATTTTTTTGTCTGTGTCCGTTATCCCAGGGGTATCGGCTACGCTAATACCCAAGGCAATTTGCTCTTTATGGCATCGGCCTAATTGAAAGTCAACTCGGTGAGCAATTTTATCGATACCAGGGTTGTTAAGCCCCATACTATTTTGGATGGCTAAATCTTGTGGAAGCATTCTTAAACGAGGGCGAAAGGGGTTTCCCGAAATCCCTTTAAGGGTGGCGGTTCCTACTGTTACCCCTCCAAAACCCATGGCATGGTAATACTGTAGATTTTGAGCTGTTTTATTTCCCCCTGCCGCTAATATAATAGGGCTTTGGAAAGTGATGGGGATGCTCTTATCGTGAAAATGAAGAGTCGTTTTTAGTTCTGGGAGTCTTCCTCTTAAAAAATGAGTGAGACTCATAAATTTTGCAAGGGGATTCAGAAGGTTGTGTCGTTGTTCGGGGTTGGGAATAAGTTTCTTACCTATTTCAAAGAAACGATCTCCCATAGTGGTCTGGTATTCTAAATGATTCATGTTGGATACAAGATAATCAATCTCAGCCAAAAGGCACAAAATTAATGCTTAAAGAGAAAAGAGTAGGAGGTTATCGGGTTTTTTTTCCGCTGACCCAATATTCATTTTTCCCATTGCGTGGGGTAATGGCAGGGCCATTTCTTCGAGAAAGCTTTCCATTGATATACCATGCTCGGTAATTCTTTTTTCTTCTGGATCCTGCTTTTGCAGACAAGGGAAGGGAATCAATAGCAGGGCCATCTGTTCGGTGGCGTTTTCCGTTAAGATACCACTCTTTGACGATATGGGGAATGACAATGGCAGGCTTTCCATTTAATCGGGATCTCTTTCCTTGAATCCAATATTCCTTGTGGCCACCCTTGTAGTCAATAGCAGGTAAATCATCTAACCGATGGAGTTTATCAGCAAAATAGTATTCATAGCCTTTTTCAGATTTGATGGCAGGCTTGCCCCCCCCTCTGTGAATTTTACCTTCTTTAAAATAAGCGTAGTTTCCGTTTGACCATTCAATGGCAGGGCCTTGAGAGCGAGAAAGCTTTCCATCGAGGTACCACATTTTCCGTCCATCGGGCATAATAACCGCAGGTTTATCTCCCTCACGGTGTCTTTTGCCGTGAACCCACCATTCTTTACGGCCATCTTTCCAAGAAAGTGCAGGCTTTCCTCGATCACGATGCATTTTTCCTTCAAGAAAGTATTCTTTACCCCCATTGGCATAAATAATAGCTGGTTTTTTCTTTCTGTGGAGCTTACCGTTTTTATACCACTCTTTGTGTCCATCCTTTTTTTTGATGGCGGGTTTTTTTCGATCGCTGTGGAGGCGACGTCCTAGGTAAGTCTTTTCTGTTCCATTTCGGTCAACAATTTTGCGTACAGCGTTAGATTTTGCATATAGCGGTAGGAGTAGAGTAAATAAAAAGAAAGAAAGAAATGAAATTCTCATTACGAAAACCATAAAAGTTCTTTGGTTTTTTATTCCCAAATTTAGCATCCCCTTTTCTACTAGATACAATCAGTATCTATATAGTGACTCTCCCAACCCTATCTAAATTATAATAAAAATATTCGGTTTCCATGGTCTATAAAACTAGAAATAAGTCCTAATTAGGTTAAAGTTTGTAAATGTTTGAGACTATTTTCTAAATTCTAACCCCAAATGGTTTAAAAGTACAGGTTTAAATTGATTTCACTTTCATCAAGCAAAACAGAGTTTATCGAATTCTTATTACAATGTCACGTGCTCAAGTTTGGTGATTTTATCACTAAAAGTGGCAGAGAGACTCCTTACTTTATTAATACAGGAAATTTTTCCACAGGTGGCCAGTTAAAAAGGCTAGGAAAATACTATGCAGCGGCCATACAGAAGAATTTCGGGGATTCGGTCACTAATTTATTTGGTCCAGCTTACAAGGGGATTCCTTTAGCGACTGCAGTAGGTATTGGACTAGATGAGGATTACCAAAAAGAAGTAACCGTGAGTTTTGATCGAAAAGAAGTGAAAGATCACGGCGAAGGGGGTTGGATGTTGGGTTACAACTATCAAAACTCTAAAAATGGTGAAAATATCGTGATCGTGGAGGATGTGACCACCGCAGGAACTTCGATTAAAGAAAGTATGCCCAAGCTCACTTCTTTTCCCAAGAACAAGGTGATTGGCTTAGTGGTTTCTGTGGACAGAATGGAGCGAGGAGAAGGAACAAAATCAGCCTTAGCTGAACTAGAAGAGCTTTTTGGAATAAAAACAGTGAGCTTGATTAGTTTTAAAGACTTAATCCAGTATTTAGAAGAAAACGCGGAGTCTCGTGGAATTGAAGCAAAAGTTTTGGAGGCCATGAAGGCTTATCGTGAGAAATACGCAGGGCTTTAAATCGATAAATTGGGGTAAATAAAAAGAGAGGCAACAAATGGTTGCCTCTCTTTTTTGTGAGGTTATTTATTTACTTGAAACTTCCTTAAGCATCTCGTTTATCTTTTTCACAAACCCTGTAGGGTCGGGAATAGATGAACCTTCCGCTAAAAGAGCTTGATCCACTAGTAAGCCAGCCCATTCTTTAATTTTTGGGTTCTTCTCATCTTTTTCGAGAGCATTTAAAAGGTTCTCAATCACAGGGTGATCGGGGTTGATTTCTAATATACGCTTAGATTCAGTGACTTGTTGATTTGCCATTTTAAGAATACGTTCCATATTTGCACCCATATCCGCTTCATCGGCAACCATACAACTAGGACTGTCTTTTAAACGAGTGGTAACACGTACATCTTTCAATTGGCTATCAAAGGCTTTTTGAATAAATTGAGTCAGTTTTTTGAATTTAGACTTCCCTTTTTTCTGAGAGGCTTTTTCTTCTTTTGAAAGCTTCCCTAAATCAAGATCTCCCTTGGTGACGTTAATTAATTTTTTTCCGTCAAATTCTGTGAGGCTTTGAACCACCCACTCATCAATAGGGTCAACCATGTAGAGAACTTCGATGTCTTTATCATTAAAGACCTCTAAGTGGGGACTTCGATTTACGGCATCACGGCTTTCGCCTGTAATAAAATAGATGTTTTTCTGTTCGTCTTTCATGTCTGCTACATATTCTTCAAGACTGCGAATATCACTATCAGATGAACCTTTACTTGATTGAAAACGAGTGAGTTTTTTGAGCTCATCTAAGTTTTCCCAATTCATGTGGAATCCTTCTTTGATGACCGTGCCAAACTCTTTCCAGAATTTTAGATAATCTTCAGGTTTCTTTTTGGCCATGGTATCAAGTAGATTTAAAACCTTTTTAGTAGAGGCTTTTTGGATTTTTTCAAGAATTGAATTTTTTTGTAAAATTTCTCGTGAAACATTCAAAGGTAGATCTTCGGAATCTACAATACCTTTAACAAAGCGAAGGTAACTAGGAAGTAATTCCTTACAATCATCCATGATAAAAATACGTTTAACATATAAGCTAATTCCATTCGATTTTTCTGGTTGGAATAAATCATAAGGGGCTTTAGAAGGGACATACAATAAACTTGTGTACTCAATGGTGCCTTCTGCTTTATTGTGCGTATAGATAAGAGGAGGCTCTGTGTCCACACCTAAAGTTTTATA
>CAZLBO010000050.1:0-11310 GCA_964557725.1 uncultured Bifidobacteriales bacterium
TTTAAAACCATACGACTGGCTCCTACTTTAGTAAGACTAATGTTATGAACTCCAAATTCACCATTACCTAATAGTTGAATGGACGTAGCCGTAACACTTAACACAGCGGCAGAACTGGTTGTTGTATTAGTTCCTACAGGGTTTGAAACGACTACTGTATAATCCCCTGCGTCAGCTTTCTTCACACTTGCAACCGTATAAGATGCTTTATTAGCTCCAACAATATCAACACCGCCCTTTTTCCATTGATACTTAACCATATTGGGATAGTTTGCAACAACAGTAAAGATCGCCGAAGCATTTGCTGTACGTGATAATGACACTGGTTGTGTCGTAATAGTAGGTGCAGGAGGAATAGTCAATGGATTTCCTGCATCATCTAATTCCTGTATGCGTATGTTTCTATAATAGTTTTTTTCACCATTCCAAAGCTTAGTACCACCGTGAATCTGAAGAGCAATATACCCCGTTTGTGCGATAGCATTTCCTATTTTAGGTGCTTTGTAATCCACTGTTTGAAGCCATTTTGTCGTATCAGAGGTGTATCGAATCCAAAACTCAATACGAGGTTTTCGAGGAGAGATATCTGTCACTCTCGCTTTAATTTTATTGTAACCGTCAGGGTTCCAAACCTTTAGCCAATCCGTCAGGGCAAAGGGCTCAGGAAATTGTTGATTTCCAGCAGTAATAACGGTTTCCGATTTTAAGAAATATGGCTTGTAATTAATACCATAACCAACACCTTCTCCATACACTCCTCCAACCGTTTTCTTATCTAAATAATCAATTACACTCTGATAAGCCTTTCCTTTTGCTGTCGTGCGGTGAAAAAGCCCCCCATCATTTCCATAATCTGGCCATATATCTAGTTCAATAACATAGTTCTTGTATTTCTTATCTGTCATAAGAAGCCCACCATTACCACCAGACATTTGAAAGGACTCTATGACTCCATCCACTACATTCCAATTTCCGCCTTTATTTCCATGGACTGTTTGACAATTGATCCACCAACCTGATAAATCTTTTCCATTAAATAAGGAAACATATCCTTCTGGGTCCGGAATACCTGCAACAGGAGTTGATGCATTTCCACATGCGGAAAATGCCACATTCATCCCCCCTAGAACCAAAAACGTAACTCCCAAAATACCATTCTTTAAATCTTTAAGCTTCATCACATCTATCTCCTGTTATTCAATTCACCTTTAATATAGTGCAAAATCCTAATAATAATATAGACCTTATCTTTTACTTTGGCTATATACAATCACATTAAAAATAGTGTAAAAGATACTTTTAGAGTAATTTCTTATAGCTTTTAGATAATATTGTATTGTTTAAGTGTCTAAATAATACTTCTAAAGATAAAGGTTATTCGTCCTCTTTTAAGAATTTGCACGATATTTTATTTCTATTTTACTTTAAAAAACGCCTTAACACCCAACACTAAAACATAGAACTCACCACCTTTTTTGTTAAAACCTTATACTTTGTTAAAATTCGGAGAAGGAAAATGTCTTTACCCATATCCTCTATCACATAGTTTACGGCACCTTTATGGCCTGAATAAATTCTAAGTGTTTTGCCATTTACTTTTAAAAGTTCAATTTTGTAATCCTCAGTAATCACACCTTTTAAAATGATAACCCCTGTGCTCCTTCTTATTAAGCGAAGATCATGTAACCCAAACCCTGTCTTCCCTAAGGGTTTAATCGATGTACTATTTACAACAAGCCTTGCCACAGAGCTAGTTGTTCTGTTATCCCCTACAGGATTAGAAACAACCACCGTATAATCGCCTTTATCGCTTTCTTTTACATTTAAAATTGTATAAGAAGCCTTATTTGCTCCTATAATATCCACTCCATTTTTCTTCCACTGATACTTAACGAGGTTAGAATGATTAGCTACCACCGCAAAGGTTGCAGAAGAAGATGCGCTTCGAACTAATGACACCGGTTGTGTGGTAAGAGTAGGAGCAAGGGGAATGGTTTTTGGATTTCCCTCATTGTCGAGTTCTTGTATACGTATATTTTTATAATAATTTTTGCCTCCCGTCCAAAGCTTTCCACGATGAATTTGAAGGGCAATATAACCCGTTTCCCCTAAACCTTTTCCTTTTTTCGGTGGTATAAAATCTGTTACCTGAAGCCACTTTGTTGTATCAGAGGTGTATCTGATCCAAAACTCAATACGAGGCTTACGCGGTTCCACATCCCTAATTCGAGCTTTAATTCGATTATAACCATCTGGGTTCCATACTTTTCCCCAATCCTTTAAAGCAAAAGGTTGAGGAAAGCTCGTATTTCCTTTTATAATAACCCTCTCCGATTCAAAAAAATAAGGTTTATAATTGATTGAAACACCTGCACCTTCGCCGTATATTCCCCCAACAGTCTTTGTCTCAAGATAATCAAGCACACTTTGAAAAGCTTTTCCTTCTGCTGTGGTTCGATGAAAAAGCCCCCCATCATTTCCAAATTTTAACCATACATCCAATTCAATCACATAATTCTTGTATTTTCTATTCGTCATCAACAGCCCCCCTTCTTCACCCGACATTTGATAAGACTCAATTGCTCCATCGACAACATTCCAATTCCCTCCTTTTTTTCCATGATCAGAATTACAGTTAATCCACCAACCTGACAAATCTTTTCCGTTGAATAATGTGACGTAACCCTCTGGATCAGAGATACCCTCTTTATGTAGAGAGGGAGCTCCACATTGAGAAAAGCCTGTATGAACCCCTCCTAGAATCAAAAAAAATACCCCCAGAAACCCATTTTTCATCTTATTTAATCTCATCGCTCGTCTCCTGTTTGTTGCTTATCATTAAACTTGCACAAGAACCAATTAATCACAGCCATCATCAGTTGACAGATAGGACATTTTTAAAGAGTCAAAAAATACTCTCTAGGTAATTTTTTAAATCTTCAAAAGTATATTATACTCTTGAAGTTAAAAAATAATACTGTTAGAGGATGATTACAAGGTTTTTTTTCTAAAAAAATCCAAAAAACTAAAACATGAAATCAAAATTTCATTAAATCGCGAATATGTTGCCCTTATCCTAAAGCTAAAGCTATCGGTCGACCCTTGCCCCTTGATTGCTCAAAAGCTTTTCAACCTCTCCCAAAGTAGCCATGGAAGTGTCCCCTGGAGTCGTCATGGCTAAAGCACCGTGAGCCGCGCCATAATTTACAGATTCAAGTAAAGACTTGCCATTCAGTAGCCCGTATATCAAACCCGAAGCAAAACTATCGCCACCGCCTACTCTGTCTAATATTTCTAGACTCTCTCGTTGAGTCGCTTCGGCAAATTCGCCCTCTGCGTAAGCAATCGCACTCCAGTCATTAACTGTGGCTGTCTTAACTGTTCTTAAAGTCGTAGCTATTACTTTGAAATGAGGAAACGCTTGAATCACTTCTTTAATCATACTTTTAAAGTTATCTGTTTTCAGTTGAGTAAAGTTAGGATTTGAATCAGGAAGAGTAAAACCCATTGCTGCCACAAAGTCTTCTTCATTCCCTATCATTACATCCACATATTTAGCTAAACGCCTATTGACTTCGCAAGCTTTTTTTTGTCCACCAAAGGACTTCCACAAACTGGGGCGATAATTTAAATCATAAGACACAAGTACCCCATTTTTTTGAGCACAACTCATGGCTTCTTCTAATACATCAGGGGTGGATTCTGACAAAGCAGCATAAATGCCCCCCGTATGAAACCAACGAGTTCCCTGAACCTTAAAAACTTCTTCCCAATCAATATCACCTTTTTTCAACTGACTCGCTGCGGTATGCCCTCTATCGGACACGCCTAATGCTCCTCTTACTCCATAACCTCGTTCTGTAAAATTAAGACCGTTTCTTACTGAACGACCCACACCGTCGTAATCCATCCATTTAATTAAAGAGCTATCAACGCCCCCTTGCTGAATTAAATCTTCGACCAATGCGCCGACCTCATTACGAGCTAAAGCAGTAACTACAGCGGTTTTTAAACCAAAACACTTTTTTAGTCCACGAGCGACATTATATTCACCGCCCCCTTCCCAAGCTCTAAAGCTTCTCGCTGTACGGATGCGCCCTTCACCAGGGTCTAATCGCAACATCACCTCACCTAGTGTGACTAAATCATATCGGCAAGAGTCACTGGGTTTTAGTTTTAAATTTAACATAGAGGTTCCTTAATGTTATCGGGTTTACATGAGTTCCGATCGAGTCGGAATGACAAGCCTAAAGTGTAATGATACCACTCTAAAAGGACTGAAGTAATTTGCTTGTTTCTAAACATTCTTTTTCAATCTCTGCAAATTTGTTATTATCAATGGCCGTTGCTGTTGCCAACCAACTTCCCCCACAAGCCAATACACAAGGGTGACTTAAATAATCTCGGACATTATTAAGCCCAATGCCACCCGTAGGAATAAATTGAATCGAATCAAAAGGAGCGCTCAATGCCTTAAGCAATGGAAGCCCCCCTGATGCTTCTGCAGGAAAAAACTTTAAATAGGACAAGCCCAAATCAATCGCTGTTTGAATATCTGTGGCACTACTTACACCAGGGAAAATAGGAAGATTATTGTTAAGACAAAATTCAATTACTTTGGGACCGATGCCAGGAGTCACAATAAACTTTACCCCTGCATCCAAAGCTTGCTTCGCTTGATCCACCGTTAAAACGGTGCCTGCTCCCACTAATATATCCGTCCTATCTCGCAAAAGCCTCATGGCCTCTGCCGCAGCCCCTGTCCTCATGGTTATTTCAATACAGGGGATTCCCCCTGCAACCAATGCATCAGCTAAAGGAATTGCTTTTTCACTTTGATTAATTTTAATCACAGGAACAATTTTTATTTTCCCTAATTTTTTTGCAATATCAACTTCTATTTTATCACTCATATTTATTCACTTATAATCTTTGAGAGGTCAAGCCTCCATCTAATGTTAAAACTTGCCCTGTACTATAGGGAAGATCACCCCGTGCTAACATCGCCACAGCTTTTCCAATGTCCTCAGGTTTACCCCACCTTGGTTCAATCAATAAGCCTTGTTTGATTAAATCATCATACTTACCCTTAACCTTAGCCGTCATGTCTGTTTCTATTACACCAGGGCGTACCTCGTACACAGGAATGTTGTATTCACCCAATCGGGCGGCCCAAAGTTGAGTGGCCATGCCAACCCCTGCTTTTGTCATACAATAATCTCCACGATTTACAGAAGCCACTACCGCAGAAATAGAAGAGATGTTCATAATCCCCATTTTTTCTTCTGGAAATTGACTTTGGTGTTTAATCATTCGGTTTGCCACGCTCTGTGTCAAAAAATAAGGGCCTTGTAAGTTAACCTTAAATAATTTTTCGAAACTTTCTTCCGAAGCTTCTAAAATATCCCTTCTTTCCGAAGGAGCAATACCCGCATTGTTTACTAATATATTGAGTTTTCCAAAGGTCTCATAAGTAAAGTCAACTAATCGGCTGCGATCCTCTCTTTTACTAATGTCTGCCTGACAATAGGTGACCTTCGTGCCTTTTTGATTCAGCTCCTCAAGCAAAGCTTTTAGCTGGTGTTCCTCTCGAACCCCACACAAAACCAATTGATATCCCTCTGCCTGTAAAGATTTTGCAATCCCAAGGCCAATGCCTCGGGTACCGCCAGTGATCAAAGCCACTTTAGTGTTTTCCATTCTATACATCCGATTTGTTGCGAATCATTAAATGACTCACAATCACTGCCACAATAAAAAGTGCCATCAATGTAAAAGCCACCACAGATATAGTTCCGCCTTTAGCCTTCATTCCTGAGAAGACAGCAATGGATACAGCCACACAAGCAATGCCCATTAAGGTATTCCAAATTGTTTTACTACTTCCAGTAGGAATGGCATCTCCCATAATCTTTTTAGAGTTCATCATAAATAAGAAGCTAAAATAAGCCACAGGAAGCAAAATTAATCCAAAAATCGAGGTGGGAATGGCTAAGTAAAAAGCAGCCTTTGACCAAACAAACGGCCCTAAAACACCTACAGCAGGCAACATACTTCCCCAACGTCTAGCAGGGCCATCTTGTGGCAAGTTAAAAATTTCGCAAATCACAAAACCAGAGATCAACATCAATACAATGATAGTTGAAAAGCCCATACCCAAAACACCTAATCCAAAAATAAAGTTGGCGTAAGTTTCGCCCAATAAAGGAGAAAGTGCTTTAGCTAAACTAAAGGCATTTCGTTTGACTAACATAGAGGCTAACTGCTTGTCTGCCAAAGGAAGAGCTTGAATCTTTTGATCAATCTCTACGGGAGAAAGAGTCACACCTGTTTCAGCGGCTTCCGCTTTGACGCGTTTTGTTAAATACCCTTTATAACCTTTGTGAAGTTTATCTGTTTTTTCAATAATTGTCACATCAGGCTTAGCGTGAAATTGAGAAGCACTAGCAATAACCACACAAGAGGTGACTAATAGAAAAGGAACAACCATGCCCACACTTAAATCAAAAATAGCCATTTTGCGAAAGTTTTTATCCCAACCACGTGCTAACATAGAGTATGGAAGCAAAAAGGTCATATTAATTCCCACAGCTGCAGAAGCCGCAGCTAACATCACATCTGTTTGCATACTTACAATTTGACCAGACCAAAAGCTCTGAAAGCCCCCGCCTACTTGACTTAGAAAAGGAAGAAAACTCTCTGCTGGTTTTGTAAAACTACTGAGATTAGGAACATACCCCTTAAGAATTTCTCCAAAAGGAAGCCCTTCTGCAGAAGTGGCTAGTTTAACGACAACCCCCACAAAACTAAGTACAATTAAGCCGACAAGTATCTTTAAGATCCAATCAAAAATTTGTTTGCCTTTTCCTTCTTTATCATAAAACCAAATAACGGTTACGGCAAAAACTAAAAGGGTAAGGGAAATAAAGATTTTACCCCCTGTGCCTGCCAAACTGGGAATTAAATTTTGTTGAATGGCCGCTGTACTGAGAGAAAATTGAGGAAGACACCAAACTATATTTGCCATTAAAGTGGCGATGGCCCATCCCCAACCTAGCACAGGGCTAATGTGTTTATTAATAGCAGGAAAGGGTTTTTCTTTAGCAGAAAGAGAAACATAAGAAATGGCACTGAGCATAATCACACCTAATAGAATAGCCACAACCTGTAACCACAAAAAGGAGTAACCACCGATAATTCCTAAAAAGAGTGCCGATGCTAACGACCCTCCTCCCAATGTAATGGCACTTTGTAGCCATCCTGGGCCTGATAACCTGAAATATGTTTTAAGAGCGGCACCGCCCCCTTTGGCTTCAGCCTCTATAAGCATCTTTCGTTGTTTGGCTATGACTGTATTATCTTTTGACATTAATTCCCCTCGGCAAAAGTTATTTTTTCTTTATTCAATATTATTTTAAAATCCCACTCTACTAGCAAGATTCAGTGGGTAATTCAACAGGGCTTAAAAAATCAAAATCAGGTTTAGACATCGCTCCAAAACCTACTTGATTAAGTTCTTTTAAATTAATTTTTCCTTCTTGTATATTAAGAACAGGTGTCCCTTCCTTCATCTCTTTGTAAAGGCTAGGAAATTCTTTTAAGGCCTCACGGCGTTCTACACTCGATAAAAAATCAAAACCCCTTATAAAGTGATGACCGTTTCTCTCTGAATGAGTAATTCCCAATGCTGCTGCCACACAAATATCTTGATGGAAAGGCAATACGGGAACATTGGTTAAATCCTCGCTAGACATATAATAAGGAGTACCCTTTATTATTTCATTTTTCTTTACTTCCACAAAGGTTTCGAGAGTTCGATAAACCCCTTTACAATTTTTAGCTGACACACCCTTGTACCCCAATTCAACTGCTTTGGGAAAGGCTTGTTTAGAGCCCCCTGATTCGTCAATAATAATGGGAGTACTCAACAATCCCTCATCTAATACACTCTTGACTGAATCATCTAGCGAGAACTTCCTTTGTATAGGTTCTTCAATCCAAATCACTCGGTTAAAAAAGCCATTCAATTCTGGATCACCACTTAGTTCCTGATAGAATTTTCTGAAATCGGCCATGTTCGAAAACTGCTCATTGCCATCTAAGGTAATGGACATCTCCATTTCAGGAGTGATCAATTTTGCAATTTTCTTTAATCTTTCAATAGAAAAAGTAACATCTGCAGTCACTTTAACCTTTAAATAGTTTACGTTGTAAATAGCTAATACTTCTTCTAAAGATTCTGGTAAGCCATCATTTAAGGGACTTTTAATATCTGAAGTGTGTATTTCATCTAATAAACCAATTGTATGACGAATACTCATCGCTTCCGTCGCTTCTTCAGGCAAGAATTCTTCAATTTCATGAGGGAAACCAAGTTCACCTGATTTTAATATTTCTAAAAAGGGCTTTTTTGTTAATCGACAAATAGCATCTACAATCGCATTGTCCAAAAGTGCTTGTCCAAAGCTGGCTGTTAAATCATTTAATTTATGACTTTTTCCATGGGCAACAATACTCTCTTCACAATTTTGGTGAAGCGAATAGGAACCTCCCCTTCCTGCCTTTTGGTAACTTTCTAAAGCTGTTTTGAGGGAGTAAAGTAGATTTTGCTGATGTTGTATATCCGTTTTTGAATCGTCCTTATCAAACCACAAAGGAGGAATACCTGTCGCCGAATACCCCTCTATTTCCTCTCCATTCTCTAAATCAAGAGCTACTTTAAGGTGAATAATAGGCATTTCTTTCAACAGAGATTTACCAAAGCGAAAGGGAATACGGGTTTTAACCGTTCGGGAATAAACACTCCACGATTTTAAACTTATCTTTATGAGACTCATGTTTCCTCCGTTTCTTCGAAGTTAAAATATAGGCACAAAAATAGCGTTGTCAACAAATTTAATTGCCGAACAATTGTTTTTAAAATATATTATTATTATGAAAATACTACTAAGGAACTATTCATGATTAAAAAACTCACTTCCTTAAGGTCTGTTTCCGACTTTAAAAGCCGCATGGCTGAGTTAGACCTTGACCTCCCCATTGAAGAAACAATTTTAAAAGCTGAAGATTCTCCTTTAGCCCAACCCCTTAAAATTGGTTCTTTTCAAGTGGGAAACCGCTATTGCATACACCCTATGGAAGGCTGGGACGCCACAAAAGATGGAAAACCTACAGATTTACTCAAACGCAGATGGGAACGCTTTGGTATTTCAGGAGCTAAATTTATTTGGGGTTTTGAGGCCATGTCCCTTCAACACGAAGGAAGAGCAAACCCTCATCAACTCGTTTTAAACGACGCTAATTTTGATGAAATTTATTCGGCTGCCGAAGGAGCTGTCGAAGCCCATGAAAAACGCTTTGGCACCAGTTCCGATTTACTCTGGGGCTTTCAACTTACCCACTCAGGGCGTTTTAGCCGACCAAATGACGACAAAAAGCTTGAACCCACCATGCTCTACTCCCACCCTATCCTCAACAAAAAATTTGGCTTTGCAGAAGACCACCCCGTATTAAGCGATGATGACATCAAAATACTCATTGATCTTTATGTAAAAGCTGCAGTTAAATTATCAAAAAGAGGCATGCCTTTTGTTGATATTAAACAATGTCATGGTTATTTAGGTCATGAGTTTCTATCCGCTTTTAGCCGTCCCGGAATTTATGGAGGAGAAAGCTTAGAAAATAGAACTCGTTTTTCTAGAGAAATTATTCAGGGAATCAAACAACTCGCACCAGAACTCAATTTAGGTGTTCGTCTATCAGCCTTTGATTTTGTTTCTTTCCGCCCTGATCCCGCTAAAAAAACAGGTAAGTTAGGAGCAGGTATTCCTGATGATTTTTCTAATGCCCTTCCTTATAAATATGGCTTTGGAGTCAACCCTGAAAACCCCATCGAGTATGACTTAACCGAGCCAATTGCTTATTTAAAGCTACTCAAAGAATGGGGCGCGGACGTCGTCAATGTTTCCTGTGGTTCTCCTTATTATAACCCACATATTCAACGACCAGCTATTTATCCCCCTTCTGATGGCTATTCTCCTGCAAACGACCCTATTATTGATGTCAATCGACAAATACAAGTGGTTAAAGCTCTAAAAGAAAGTGTCCCTCAAATGCCCCTCGTTAGTTCTGGCCTCACCTATCTACAAGAGTTTTTACCTCAGGTTTCTCAAGCTTTAGTTCGCAAAGGGTGGACAGACAGTATTGGTATTGGAAGAATGGTTTTGTCCTATCCACAAATTGTTGCCCATTCTTTAGAACGTGGTGAAATTGAAAGAAAATTTATCTGTAGAACCTTTTCAGACTGCACAACTGCCCCTAGAAACGGAATTACTTCTGGTTGCTATCCCTTGGATGAGTACTATAAAAAAATGCCCGAAGCAAAAATTGTGAAAGAGCTGAAGGCAAAAAAAATTAATAACCGATAGAGGTCAATCAATGGACAATTACGATTTTTCAATTCTGAGAAGCTTAAGAAAAAATCATGGCATGACCATTGCCGATGTGGCTCAAACCTCAGGTATTTCTACCGCTGTGATCTCTCGCCTCGAAAGGAATCAAGCTGTTCCTGAAATTCCTACTTTATACAAAATAGGAAAGGTTTTTGGGGTTACTGCAACAGACCTATTAGGCCTTGCTGAGTCAAAAAACACACAACTAGCTTCTTCTAAGCATTACACTTCTGGTGGTTTTCAATTTCAAAACATCAACTTCAACAACCTTCAATGTTTTATTGGATCCGCTTTGGGAGGTCAGACAGTCACTCGCCCAGAAGTTCATCACAATGACTTTGAAATTTGTTGGGCTTTAACGGGGAGTATTGAGATTGTAATTAATGGCGAACCTCACATTATTAAAGAGGGTGAGGCCATTCAATTTGATGCGGTCCTCAGTCACACCTACCGAGCGGTGCAAGACTGTAAAATACTTATCGTTCATATTCGAAAAGGTTCAGGGTACTAAAAATGATTATAGACAAAAAATTAAATATTAAAGATTTAAGCAAATCTATCAAAAGTTTATGGGAAGTTTCTGGAAAGAAAATAATCTCACTTGAAAATGATTGGTCTAAGAACAAAGGAGCCCCTGTTTTTACGATCAAGGGAAAGTACACTTCAAAAGGTTGGACAGAATGGACACAAGGCTTTCAATTTGGTTCTGCATTATTACAGTTTGAAGCCACAGGTCAGTCAGAGTTTTTAGAAATAGGCCGAAACGCAACCCATCAGCACATGGCTAGCCATCTCACTCATTTTGGCGTCCATGACCACGGATTTAATAATGTCAGTACATACGGCAATTTATGGCGGA